>NZ_AUKR01000010.1:0-208262 GCF_000424845.1 Streptomyces sp. TAA040
GCGCTCCCGCCGCCCCGGGGTGCGCCGACCGGTCAGCGGCGCGACCATCGGGGCATGGACCACGCCCTCCATATCGCCCAGGACCCGGACGCGGACGCCCTGCTGAGCCGCAGCCCACTCGCCGCCCTGATCGGCATGCTGCTCGACCAGCAGGTGCCGATGGAGTGGGCGTTCGCCGGCCCCCGGACCTTGGTGGAGCGGATGGGCGGCGACGACCTGGACGCGCACGGCATCGCCGCCCACGACCCGGAGGAGTTCGCCGCGCTGCTGTCGGCGAAACCCGCGGTGCACCGCTACCCGGGGTCGATGGCCCGGCGGGTGCAGCAGCTCTGCCGCCACCTGGTGGACGAGTACGGCGGGGACGCCGAGGCCGTCTGGCGCGACGCGGCGGACGGCCTCGAACTGCTGGACCGGCTCCGCGGGCTGCCCGGCTTCGGCGCGCAGAAGGCGCAGATCTTCCTCGCCCTTCTCGGCAAGCAGCTCGGCGTGCGTCCCCCCGGCTGGCGGGAGGCCTCAGGGGCGTATGGCGAGGAGGGTGCACGGCGCTCGGTCGCCGACATCACCGGGCCGGAGTCCCTGGCCGAGGTCCGGGCGCACAAGAAGCAGGCGAAGCAGGCCGCGAAGCAGCCGAAAGCGCGGGGCGGCGGGACGTGACCGCCCGCGGGGCGGCGGGTCAGGGGGTGCCGGAGACTCGGGGCCGCGGGGCCCCGGTCAGGGGGTGCCGCGGGTGCGGTGGATCTCCAGCAGCTCGGGCAGGTCGCCGAGACGGTCCAGGCCGCGTACGGCCTGCGCGGTGCGGTGGTTGTGCGAGAGCCGCTCGCGGTGCCGGTCGAGAAAGGCCCAGTACCCGACGGTGTACGGGCAGGCGCGCTCCCCGGTGCGGTCGGTGGGACGGTAGGCGCAGCCCCGGCAGAGGTCGGACATCCGATGCACGTAGGCGCCGCCGGAGGTGTAGGGCTTCGTCGTCATCAGGCCGCCGTCGGCGTACTGGGACATGCCGACGACGTTCGGCAGCATCACCCAGTCGTAGCCGTCCACGAAGCTGCGGTGGAACCAGTCGGTCACCGCGGCCGGGTCCCAGCCGTCCTGGAGGGCGCGGCTGCCGAGCACCATCAGCCGCGGGATGTGGTGGGTCCAGCCGGTGTCCCTGACCTGTGCGAGGACGGTCGAGAGGCAGCGGGCCGCGACGGCCTCCGCATCCAGCTCCACGAACCAGTCCGGCAGCGGGGCGCGGTGGCCGAGCGCGTTGCGGTGCCGGTAGTCCGCGCCGAGGTACCAGTAGAGCTGCCAGACGTACTCCCGCCAGCCGGCGATTTGCCGGACGAAGCCCTCGACGCTGTTCAGCGGGGCGTCCCCGTCCCGCCAGGCCTGTTCGGCCAGTGCGACGCACTCGGCCGGGTCCAGCAGGCCGAGGTTGAGCGGCGCGGACAGCAGGCTGTGGCTCATCACCGGGTCCGCTGCCAGCATCGCGTCCTCGTAGGCGCCGAAGCCGGGCAGCCGGTGGGTGACGAACCGGCGCAGCGCGGCGCGGGCCTCGCGCCGGGTGGCCGGGAAGCGGCGCGGCCCGTCCCTGCCGACGAAGGCGACGGTGCCCTCCCGCTCCCAGCGGTCGAGGTCGCGCCGTACCTCCTCGTCGATCCCGTCCTCGGTCGGCTGCCAGGGTCCGGGCTCGCCGAGGGTGCGGGCGCCGCGCGGTGGGCGCTCGCGGTTGTCGTGGTCGAGGTTCCACCGGCCGCCGGCCGGCTGGTCGCCGTCCATCAGGAGGTCCTGGCCGGTGCGCATCCAGCGGTAGAAGTCCTCCATGCGCAGCGTGGCGGTACGTCCGCCGGTGCGGCGGTCCGCCCAGCCGGCGAAGTCGGTGCCGGACAGCAGGAATCCGTGGGCCGGGAGCACCTCCACCCCGGGCAGCGACTCGACGAGTCCGAGCGCGACCCGGGAGGTGGGGTGGCAGACGGTGACCTCGCGCGTCCCGACGGCGGTGCGCAGTCCCTCCCGGTAGGTCTCCGCTTTGACGTACCGCACCCGGTCGCCGAGTTCGGCCGCCCGGTGGCGCATCGCGGACAGCACCAGGTGGGCCTTCGCCCGGTGGAACCGGCGGCGGCGCAGTACCGAGCGGGCCTCGATCATGACGAGCGGGGCGCCCCGGTCGGGCCCGCCGGGGCCCGGGGTGAGGAAGTGCGGGCCGAGTTGGTCACCGAAGAGCCAGTGCGGTCGGGCGGTCATGGCGGCGGGCACATCCCCTCGCGGGCCGGGCGGTCGGTCGCCGCCGCAGCGGGGCCGTGCGGCGCTCATCGACCCTAGAGCGGGCAGCGGACGAGCCCGGGTCGGCGCGCGGGAGGAGCACTCTCCTCAAAAATCAAGCCCGGGATGAATTGACATCCGGGACCTGATTCTGCGTATATTCATCTCTTGTGTCTTTACAAAAAGACACAAAAAGAAATCCTCTTACGGGCAGCTTAACGCGTCAGGAGTCGAATTGTCAACCGAGGGAATGCGGCAGGAACAGCAATTCATCACCGCTCTCCACGGCCGTCTCGACCAGCTCGCCCAGGAGGCCGAGGAGGCGGTGCGCGGCGCGCTCGTGCAGGTCGGGAACGGCTACCAGGCCAGGCTGGAGCGGGACGTGCGGGTGGCCGAGCGGTCCGGACTGCTCAGCGCGCTCCGCGCCGGGGAGAACGGCCTGTGTTTCGGGCGCCTCGACTTCCGGGACGACCGCTCGCACCACATCGGGCGCATCGGAATTCGGCAGGACGACCCGTCCCGCACACCGCTGGTGATCGACTGGCGCGCGGACGCCGCACGTCCGTTCTATCTCGCCACCGGGCACGCACCGATGGGTCTGCGGCGCAGGCGGCACATCACCACCGAGGGACGCACGGTCACCGCGCTCCACGACGAGCTGATGGACCTCGACGACCCGACCCGCACCGGCCACGAGGGCGCGAACGCCGACGAGGTCCTGCTGGCCGCGCTGGACGCGGCCCGTACCGGCCGCATGCACGACATCGTCCGCACCGTCCAGGCGGAGCAGGACCGGATCATCCGGGCGTCCCACCGGGGCGTCATGGTCGTCGAAGGAGGGCCCGGGACCGGGAAGACGGTGGTCGCGCTGCACCGGGCCGCGTACCTGCTGTACGCGCAGCGGGAGCTGCTGGCCCGGCGCGCGGTGCTGATCGTCGGGCCGAACCCGTCGTTCCTCGGCTACATCGGCGACGTGCTGCCCTCGCTGGGCGAGAGCGGGGTGCTGCTGGCCACCATCGGCGAACTGTTTCCCGGGGTCCGCGCCACCGGCACCGACACCCCGGCCGCCGCCGAGGTCAAGGGGCGCACCGTGATGGCCGACGTCCTGGCGAAGGCGCTGCGCGACCGGCAGACCGTGCCCGCGTGGGCGACCGAGGTCGAGCACGACGGCTACGGAACGCTGAGCCTCGACCGGTCCATGGCCGAGGACGCGCGGTGGCGGGCGCGCGAGAGCGGCCTGCCGCACAACCTCGCCCGTCCCGTCTTCGCGTTCCACCTCATCGACGCGCTCACCGCGCAACTGGCCGAGCGGATCGGCGCCGACCCGTTCGGCGGACCCGACCTGCTGGGACCCGACGACCTGGCCCAGTTGGGGCGGGAGATCGCGACGAGTCGCGAAGTGCACGCGGCCGTGGAGGAGCTGTGGCCGCAGCTCACCCCGCAGGAGTTCCTCGCGGACTTCCTCGCGGAGCCGGTCCACCTCGACGAGGAGTCGGCCGCGCTGATCCGCCGGCAGGACGGTGCGTGGACGGCGGCCGACGTACCGCTCCTCGACGAGGCGGCCGAGCTGCTGGGCGAGGACGACAGCGCGGCCCGCGCCGCGGCCGAGGCCGAGCACCGGGAGCGGATCGCCTACGCCCAGGGCGTGCTGGAGCTGTCCGCCGGATCGGAGACCTACGAGTTCGAGGACCAGGAGTCCGAGGTCCTCGCCGCGCACGACGTCATCGACGCCGAGCGGATGGCCGAGCGGCAGGAGGAGGCGGACCATCGCAGCGCGGCGGAGCGGGCGGCAGCCGACCGCACCTGGGCGTTCGGGCACATCGTCGTGGACGAGGCGCAGGAGCTCTCGGCGATGGCCTGGCGGCTGCTGATGCGGCGCGTGCCGACACGCTCCATGACCCTCGTCGGGGACCCGGCGCAGACCGCCGACCCGGCCGGGCTCGGCTCGTGGGAGCGCATCGTGGAACCGTACGTCGGCGAGCGCTGGGAGCACGTGCGGCTCGGTGTCAACTACCGCACGCCCGCCGAGATCATGGAGGTGGCGGCCGCGTTCCTGCGGGCGCACGACCCGTCGTTCGCACCGCCCGGCTCGGTGCGGTCGACCGGGACGCGGCCCTGGTCGCAGCGGGTCGCCGCGAGCGGCCTCGCGGCCGCCGTGGCGTGGGAGGCCGCGGCGGCACGCGACGGCGGACGGGTCGCGGTGATCGCCCCGGCCGCGCTGCACGCCGCGCTCCGCGCGGAACTGCCGGACGCGGCGCATGGTCCCGTCCCGGACCTCACCCGCGACACGGTGCTGCTGGACCCGCGGCAGGCCAAGGGCCTGGAGTTCGACACCGTGCTGGTCGTGGAGCCGGCCGCCTACGGGGTGAGCGACCTCTACGTCGCGCTGACCCGCGCCACCCAGCGGCTCGGCGTCCTGCACACCGCCGACCTGCCCAAGGGCCTCGGCGGCCCCGAGGGCACGGAGGAGGGCACGCTTCGGGAGCGGCCGGGGAGCGCGACCGTCGACGGGAGGCGTACAGGGCCCTGACGGACCGTGCCGCGGCCGAACAGGGCCGCGGTCGCGGACCGGGGCCGTCGAGTGGGGGGTGGGCGGCGCGCGGGCCGATGCCGGGGCGGGACGACGGGGGCGCGATCGAGCGGGCGGTGGCGTCAGCTCTTCCGCTGCTCGGCGCGCGTCGCCGCACGGTCGGTGCGCTCCCCTTCCTCCTCGCGCCGCGCCTGGCGCTCCCGCTCCCGCTCGCTGTAGGCGGCCTGTCGTACCGCTTCCTCACCCGCGAGACCGGCTCCGAGAGCCCCCGCGATCGTCCCCATGGAGGCGGAGAGCCACGCGATCACCGCGAGGTCGGGGACACCCGAGCCGTGCCGGAGCGTGGTGGCCAGATAGCCGGTGGGGATGGCGACGAACGCGGCAGCCAGGGTGACGGCGTACAGCAACAGGTACATGCAGAGGACGCCGAAGGATACCGTCAGCGTCGTCACCAGGTTGTACAGCGCCGATTCGGACCGCAGGCCGCGGTTCCTGGAACTCTCCCACAGGTTGTTGTCGAAGATCAGCCAGACGATCATGGCGAGCACCGCGGCCGCGTTCGCCATGATCAGGCGGCCGATGCTGTAGGCCTCCGCCAACTGCCAGATGTTGGAGTAGAACACGCCGAACGCGGCACCGGCGGCAGCACCGGCCAGCGCCGGCGAGAGACTCGGGACCAGACGCCACGGACGGTTCGCCCGCACCATCCCGGTCAGCAGCCGCATCTTCCCGCGCGCACCGGTCAGGACGAGGTGCAGGGACTCGCCCCGAGAACCGAGTTGGACGTCGGAATCCTCGCCGTCCTCCTTCTGATCGGCGCGCTGCTCCTCGCTGTCGCTGATGACGCCGTAGGCGAAACCCAGCGCGGGCCCGGAGGGATGCCGCTCCTCACGTGGCTCCGTGGCCGCGGAGCGGGCACCACCCCGGTCGGCGAAGTGTTCGGCCACCAGATACACGATCGTGTCGCGCGCCCGTCTGCGCACCCGAAAGGCCCCGAAGGCGGGCAGCGTCACGAGCCCCACCCCGGCCTCGGGGTGGCAGTCGGCGAAGATCGGCTGCTTGCCCGCTCTTCGCGGCAACTCGGTCAGCAGGACCGTGACGTCCCAGCCCTGCTCCTCGCGCTGACGCCGGCCGATGTCGAGCAGCGGCAGCAAGCCCCTCTCATCCAGGGGCAGCAACTGCGTGGAGATCTCCACCCGCCAGCGCTCCGGGCCGCCCTCGCGCTCCGCGAGGAGAGCAGGCAGCTCCTGCCCGATCGAATCCGCGAGGTCGGCCGCCAGACCCGGGTCGGCGACCAATCCGAGGACGGCCACCGCGCCTTTCCCCGGACCGCCGCCCACTCCTCTCACGTCCTCTCCCACACTCAAGGTCGCCTCCCGATCGTCCCGCCCGGACCCACCGCCACGGACGTGGCCGCGGGCGGGTCGGCGTCTCTTCCAGCCACACATGCCTGCGGCGAGGGCCCCGTGGAGAAACCGGGCTCCCGGCGGGCCCCGAACGCGCACGGCTCGGACCCACGAGACTGCCACAGTCGGGTCAGCTGGCCGCACATCGTACAGACTGGTGAAATATCGTACTCATGAGCCAACGAAAGAGGGCCGCCGCCACGGGGAGGCTTCAGGAGCGGCCCGGCGGGAACCCCGCCCGTACCCGGCCCCGGGCATCGGTCCGAGCCACGGGCGCCGGCCGGGCGTCCGCCCCCGGGCGCGCCAGGAATGCACCCGGGGGCGGACACGCTGGAACGGATACATACCCCAGGGGGTACCTTGGTCACCCCGGACCGGAAGGAGTACCATCATGCATTTCGTCGAGACACTGGAACTGTCCGGGCTCGGGAACCGCAGCTACCTGGCGGGCGGACGGCAGCAGGCAGTCGCCGTCGACCCGCCGCGGGACATCGACCGGGTGATCGGGGCCGCCACCCGCCGGGGCGTCCGGATCGTCGCGGTCGTGGAGACCCACATGCACAACGACTACGTCTCCGGCGGCCTGGAACTGGCCCGGCTGACCGGCGCCGAGTACCTCGTCCCGGCCGGTGCCGAGGTGGCGTTCGCCCGCACCCAGGTGTCCGACGGTGACACCTTCGCGGTGGACGAGGGCCTCGTCCTGACGGCACTCGCCACCCCGGGCCACACCCCGCACCACACCTCCTACGTCCTGCGCGAGACCGGAAGCAACGACGGACCCGCGAACGGCTCCGCGAACGGCTCCGGGAACGGGCGCGAGGTCGCGGCCTTCACCGGCGGCTCGCTGCTCATCGGCACGGTGGGCCGCCCGGACCTGGTGGAACCCCGGCTGACCGAGCACCTGGCGCGCGCCCAGCACGCCTCCGTGCGCCGCCTCGCCGACCGGCTGGCCGACGAGGTGCCGGTGCTGCCGACGCACGGCTTCGGCAGTTTCTGCTCGTCCGTCCAGGCCGAGGGCGACGAGACGACCATCGGCAAGGAGCGCGGCGTCAACGCGGCACTGCTCCGCGACGAGGACGACTTCGTCGCCGAGCTGCTCGCCGGGCTGGACGACATCCCGGCGTACTACGTGCACATGGGTCCGCTGAACGGCGGCGGCCCGCCACCGCTCGACCTCCGGCCGCCGCACACCGCGGACGGGACGGAGATCGCCCGGCGGCTGGCGTCCGGCGAGTGGGTCGTCGACCTGCGCAACCGCGTCGCGTTCGCCGAGGGACACGTCGCGGGGAGCTACAACTTCGAGGCGGACGGAAAGCTCGCGACCTACCTGGCGTGGCTGATCCCCTGGGGCAAGCCGGTCACCCTGCTCGCCGAGTCCGCCGGGCAACTGGCCGGGGCACAGAGGGAACTGGCCCGGGTCGGGATGGAGCCGGTGGCCGCGGCCACCGGCGATCCCGCCTCCTGGGCGGCCCCCGGCGAGGAACCGCGCAGCCACCGCCACGGGTCCTTCGCCGACCTGGCCGCGGCGAGGGCCGCGGGCGAACGGTCAGTGGTGCTGGACGTGCGCCGGGACAGCGAGCGCGCGGGCAGCGGCCGGGTCGCGGGGTCGGTGCACATCCCGATCCACGAGCTGCACGGGCGCCTGCACGAGGTACCGGCCGGGACCGTCTGGGTCCACTGCGCCGGTGGCCTGCGCGCCGCCGTCGCGGCCTCGATGCTGGACGCGGTCGGCCGCGAGGTGATCGCGGTGGACGACGGCTTCGACGCCGCCGAGGCAGCCGGTCTGGCCGTCCCGGCCGGCGAGGAGCACTGAACCGTTCCGTCCCGCCGGGAGGGGCAGGGAGCCGATCGGGCCGGGGAGAGGGAGAGCTTCTCCCGCCGGGCGCGCATCTCGCACCCCCGCGCGGGGAAAGTACGAGAGAGACGAGGAATCACCGCATGACGCACTCCGCACTCGCTCCCGACGAGGCCCGGTCCCGGCTGCACGAGCTGATCGTGATCGACGTCCGCACCCCCGGCGAGTACGCCTCGGGCCACCTCCCCGGCGCGTACAACGTCCCGCTGGACCAGGTCGACCGGGCACTGCCCGCGCTGACGTCCGCCGCCCGGCGCGGCGACCTGCTCGTCGTCTGCCGGTCGGGAGGGCGCTCCGCCGAGGCCTGCCGGGCCCTGTCCGAGGCGGGCCTGTCCGCGTCCGTGCTCAGCGGCGGCACCGGCGCCTGGACGGAGGGCGGCCACGACCTGCACCGGCCGGACGGCGCCCGGACCGTCTGGGCGATGGAGCGCCAGGTCCGGCTCGCCGCCGGCGGCCTCGTCCTCCTCGGCCTGGCCGCCGGGCTGCGGGCGCCGGCCGCGCGCTGGCTCTCCGCGGGGATAGCCGGCGGGCTGGTCTTCTCCGCCGCCAGCGACACCTGCGGCATGGCCGTCGTCCTGGCCCGGCTCCCCCACAACCGCCCGGACGCGCAGACCCTTGCCGACACCCTCGACGCCCTGGCCCGCTGACCGCCGCGCAGACCGCGTACGGGTCCGGCCACCCGCCCGCGGCGGACACGCACGACGTGCCCCCGCGAACGCGACGCACCGGAGGCGCGCCCCCTGTCGTCCTCCGGTGCGCGCGGTCGCGTGAGGGGCCGGGCGGCGCGCTGCCGCCGGGGAACTACAGCCCGTTGGCGAACCGCTTGAACGCCGCCTGGGTACCCGAGCCGGCGATGCCGTCGATGGCGCCGTCGTAGTTCCAGTGAGCCGCCAGGTAGCGCTGCAGCGCCTTCACGGTGCCGGGTCCGACGATCCCGTCGATCCCGCTGTTGTAGCTCCAGAACTTCTGGAGCCAGCGCTGCGCGGCCTTCCAGCTGTTGGTGCCGAGCAGTCCGTCGATGGGACCGGTGTAGCCGTAGGCGTCCCGCATCGCTCGCTGGAACTTCTTCGCCTGCGTGGTGCTGAGGCCGAGATTGACCACCGCGAGCGGGGCGACCGACTCGGCGCTCGCCGCGGGCTGCGCGGCGGTCGGGGGCGCCGCGAACGCGGTGCCCGCGGTCGCCAGGCTGCCACCGGCAATCCCGACGGCCGCGGTGATGCCGACCAGGGTCTTGGTCATGGGTCGCATGTGCTTTCCCTCCCTTGGACCGAGCCGACCGCACCGGCCGGCTCGGCACCAACTCTGGGGTTGGGTGCCGCAGTTCCACCACAATTGCCGCAGAAGCCGACGTACTCCTGGGACGTCCCACGCGTTGACCTGACGGGACGTCCGCCGGACGTCGGGTCCGGTGGGACGGCGGCAGGGCCCGGGACGCGCCCCGGGACGAACCGGAACGCGGGGCGCCGGGCCCGTCAGCCCTTCAGGAGGCCGGTGACGACGCGGCCGAACAGCAGTCGGCTCGACAGGGCCGTCGGTGCGTCCAGGAGGCGGGGCAGCTTCCCCACCCGCAGCTCCTCGATCCACACCACGAGCGAGCCCGCGTCGCGGGCGGTCACCTCGAACTCCGCCCAGCCGGTGACGACCTTCCCGCGCTTTTCCAGCCGGCAGCGTCCCGGACTCCCGGCGGACGGGGGCTCCCAGCGGGTGACCTCCATCGGGTCGTCGAAGGCGGCCGGGCCCACGCCCGTACGTGCGAGGAGGCGCGTGCCGGCGCGGTTCGGCGGCTCGGTGACGACCGTGACGGCGGTGAGGGGCACGTGCTTCCCGTGGCCCTCCCAGGTGGTCAGCCTGCGCCAAGCCTCCTCGACGGGAAGTGCTGTCCGACGTTCGATCCTGATCCGGGCCATCCCCCGACCGTAGGCGCCGCCCGCGACCCGGAGCCGCCGACCCGCCGCTCCGACCCGCGGAGACGCGGGGCGGGTCGGAGCGGGGCGGGGGCGGGACGGGGACGCGGGCTCAACCCTCCTCGCCCTCCAGCTCGCCCTCGGTCTCCAGGTAGGCCTGGCGCAGTGCCTCCAGGGTCGCGGCGTCGGGCTTGGCCCACATGCCGCGGGACTCCGCCTCCAGCAGCCGCTCGGCGATGCCGTGCAGCGCCCAGGGGTTGGCCTTCTGGAGGAAGTCCCGGTTCTCCTGGTCCAGTACGTAGGTCTGGGCGAGCTTGTCGTACATCCAGTCGGCGACCACGCCGGTGGTGGCGTCGTAACCGAACAGGTAGTCCACGGTGGCGGCGAGCTCGAAGGCGCCCTTGTAGCCGTGCCGGCGCATCGCCGCGATCCAGCGGGGGTTGACCACCCGGGCGCGGAACACCCGTGAGGTCTCCTCCACCAGGGTGCGGGTGCGGACGGTCTCCGGGCGGGTGCTGTCCCCGATGTACGCCTCGGGGGCGGTGCCGCGCAGCGCCCGCACGGTGGCCACCATGCCGCCGTGGTACTGGAAGTAGTCGTCCGAGTCGGCGATGTCGTGCTCGCGGGTGTCGGTGTTCTTCGCGGCCACCGCGATCCGCTGGTACGCGGTCTCCATCTCCTCGCGGGCGGGCTTCCCGTCGAGTCCGCGACCGTAGGCGTAGCCGCCCCACGTCGTGTAGACCTCGGCCAGGTCGGCGTCCGTGCGCCAGTCCCGCGAGTCGATCAACTGGAGCAGCCCGGCCCCGTAGGTGCCGGGGCGGGAGCCGAAGATCCGGGTGGTGGCCCGGCGTTCGTCGCCGTGCTCGGCGAGGTCGGCCTGCGCGTGCGCCCGTACGTAGTTGGCCTCCGCGGGCTCGTCCAGTCCGGCGACCAGCCGGACGGCGTCGTCCAGCAGCGCGGTGACGTGCGGGAAGGCGTCCCGGAAGAAGCCGCTGATGCGCAGCGTGACATCGATCCGGGGGCGGCCCAGCTCCTCCGGCGCGATCGCCTCCAGGCCGGTGACGCGGCGGGACGCGTCGTCCCACACCGGGCGGACGCCGAGCAGCGCCAGCGCCTCCGCGATGTCGTCGCCGGAGGTGCGCATCGCGCTGGTGCCCCACAGCGACAGCCCGACCGACCGCGGCCAGTCGCCGTTGTCGCCGCGGTAGCGCTCCAGCAGCGAGTCGGCGAGGGCCTGGCCGGTGTCCCAGGCGAGCCTGCTCGGTACGGCCTTGGGGTCGACGGAGTAGAAGTTGCGGCCGGTGGGCAGCACGTTGACCAGTCCGCGCAGTGGTGAACCGGACGGGCCGGCGGGGACGAATCCGCCGTTGAGCGCGTGCACCGCGTGCTCGATCTCGTCGACCGTGCCGGCGAGCCGGGGCACCACCTCGCGCGCGGCGAAGTCCAGGATGCGGGCCACGGCGGCGCGCTGCTCCTCCGGTGCGCCGGCGGCGACGGCCGGGACGGCGGACGGGTCCCAGCCCGCGTCCTCCATGCCCTGCACCAGCACCCGGGCGCGCTCCTCGGCCTCGTCGGCGCCGGTGCGGGTGGCGGCGGACTCGTCGAGGCCGAGTGCCTCGCGCAGGCCGGGCAGGGCGGTGGTGCCGCCCCAGATCTGCCGGGCCCGCAGCACCGCCAGGACCAGGTTGACGCGTTCCGGTCCGGTCGGTGCGCCGCCCAGGACGTGCAGGCCGTCGCGGATCTGCGCGTCCTTGACCTCGCAGAGCCAGCCGTCGACGTGCAGCAGGAAGTCGTCGAAGCCGTCGTCGTCCGGCCGGGCCTCCAGACCGAGGTCGTGGTCGAGCTTGGCGGCCTGGATCAGCGTCCAGATCTGCGCGCGGATGGCGGGCAGCTTGGCCGGGTCCATGGCGGAGATCGCCGCGTACTCGTCGAGGAGCTGCTCCAGGCGGGCGATGTCGCCGTACGACTCGGCGCGGGCCATCGGCGGGACGAGGTGGTCCACCAGCGTCGCGTGCACCCGGCGCTTGGCCTGGGTGCCCTCGCCCGGGTCGTTGACCAGGAACGGGTAGACGAGCGGGAGGTCGCCGAGTGCGGCGTCCGGCGCGCAGGCCGCGGACAGGCCGGCGTTCTTGCCGGGCAGCCACTCCAGGTTGCCGTGCTTGCCCAGGTGGATCATGGCGTCGCCGCCGAAGCCGCCCTCCTCGCGGGGCGCGGAGATCCAGCGGTACGCGGCCAGGTAGTGGTGCGAGGGCGGCAGGTCGGGGTCGTGGTAGATCGCGATCGGGTTCTCGCCGAAGCCGCGCGGCGGCTGGATGAGGATCAGCAGGTTGCCGCGGCGCAGCGCGGCGAGCACGATGTCGCCGTCCGGGTTGCGGCTGGTGTCCACGAACATCCGGCCCGGGGGCGGTCCCCAGTGCTCCTCGACGGAGGTGCGCAGCTCCTCGGGCAGCTTCGCGAACCAGCGGCGGTAGTCGGCGGCCGGGATGCGTACCGGGTTGGCCGCCAGCTGCTCGTCGGTGAGCCACTCGCGGTCGTGGCCGCCGGCGTCGATCAGCGCGCGGATCAGCTCGTCGCCGTCCCCGGACTCCAGCCCGGGCACCGGCCCCTCGCCGCCCACGGCGCCGTCGTGACCGTCCCCGAAGTCGTATCCCTCCTCGCGCAGGCGGCGCAGCAGGGCGACGGCGCTGGCCGGGGTGTCCAGGCCGACGGCGTTGCCGATCCGGGAGTGCTTGGTCGGGTACGCGGACAGCACCAGTGCCAGGCGCTTCCCTGCGTTCGGCAGGTGTCGCAGCCGCGCGTGCCGGACGGCGATCCCGGCCACCCGTGCGGCGCGTTCCGGGTCGGCGACGTAGGCGGGCAGCCCGTCCTCGTCGAGCTCCTTGAAGGAGAACGGGACGGTGATCAGCCGGCCGTCGAACTCCGGCACCGCGACCTGGGTGGCGGCGTCCAGCGGCGAGAGGCCCTCGTCGTTCCCCTCCCACGCGGCGCGCGAGCCGGTGAGGCAGAGCGCCTGGAGGATCGGCACGTCCAGCGCCGCGAGCGCGCCCGCGTCCCAGGACTCGTCGTCCCCGCCGGCGGAGGCCTCGGCGGGCTTGGTGCCGCCGGCGGCGAGCACGGTGGTGACCACGGCGTCGGCGTGCCGCAGCCGTTCGATCAGCTCGGGCTCGGGGGCCCGCAGCGAGGCGACGAACAGCGGCATCGCCCGCCCGCCGGCCTGCTCGATCTGCTCGGACAGCACCCGTACGAAGGCGGTGTTGCCGCTCATGTGGTGCGCCCGGTAGTAGAGCACCGCGACCAGCGGGCGCACGTCCCCGCCGGCGGTACCGGGACCCGCGGACGCCGGGCCGCCGGTGGGCTCGGGGTCCAGCGGGCCCCAGGCGGGGGCGGGCTCCGGCGGGGCGAAGCCGTGGCCGGTCAGCAGCACGGTGTCGGAGAGGAAGCGCCCCAGCTGGTCCAGGTTGTCGGGCCCGCCGTGCGCGAGGTACGCGTGCGCCTCGGCGGCGATCCCGATCGGGACGGTGGAGTTCTCCATCAACTGCGCGTCCGGGGCCTGTTCACCGGTGAGGACGATCACCGGGCGGTCGCCGGCGAGCAGCCGGCCCAGGCCGTCCTGCCAGGCCCGGACACCGCCCAGGAGGCGGACCACCACGAGGTCGGTGCCGTCGAGCAGCGCGTCGAGTTCGTCGAGCCCGACCCGGGAGGGGTTGGCGAGCCGGAAGCCCACCGGGCCGTCGGCGGCACGGGCGCTGAGCAGGTCGGTGTCGGACGTCGACAACAGCAGGATCATGCGGCGTCAGGCCTTCCTCGGGGTCCGCGCCCCGGGCGGTGTCATGGACGGCGGGAGTTCCTGGCTCACCCGACCTCAGGGGTCGGGGCTCACAGTGGCGGGACCGCGCCGGATTCGCACCGGGCTTCCTCCCATGTCGCCGTCGCAGGCGGTGGCGGTCCGACCGGACCGCCGAGAAGAATAGTAAGCGCTGGGCGCAAGACCCCGACCGGTGCCTTTTCGCCGATCGAGCGCGAGGCGGGCGCGGCCGGACGCCGATCGGCCCGTCCCACCGGAGCTGCCCGATCCGTTCCGCGGGCGCTGCCCGTTTCGCCCGGGGTGCGGTGGCCATGAGTATGCTCGCCGCCATGCCGCCCGCCCCTGCTCCGTACCCGCTTCCGGCTGCCGCCGCCGCCCGGACGCGCGAGGACGCCTGCCCGGGTGCCTTGCGACTGCACACGGCGGACGACGGCGCCCTGGCACGCATCCGCATCCCTGGCGGACTCCTCAACCCGACTCAGGCAAAGGCCCTCGCCGCTGTCTCGCAGGATCTCGGCGACGGTCGACTGCACCTGACCTCGCGCGGAAATGTGCAGGTGCGAGGGCTCGATCCGACCTCGGGCGAGGCGCTGGCCGCCCGGCTCGGGGCCGCCGGTCTGCTGCCCTCGGCCCAGCACGAACGGGTCCGCAACATCGTCGCCTCCCCACTCTCCGGCCTGGACGGCGAGGGGTACGCCGACACCGCACGCTGGGTACGCCAACTGGACGCGCTGCTCTGCTCGCAGGAGCGGGCCGCCGGGCTGTCCGGCCGCTTCCTCTTCGCCCTGGACGACGGTCGCGGCGATGTCCGCGCCCTCGACGCCGATGTGACCTTGGTCGCAGAACCAGCCGGCAGCGTCCTCCTCCACCTCGGCGGAGCGTCCGCTCCCGCCCTGCGGATACCGAGGGGTGCGGACGCCGTACGGGCCGCCTGGTGCACCGCGCTCGCCTTCCTCGACGCCGCCGACGGGTGCGCCCCCGAAGCCGCGGCCGGGGGGCGGATCTGGCGGGTTCGCGACCTCCCCGCGCCGCACCGCCCGTCCCCGGCCGACGTCGCCGCCCTCGCCGCCCGGCACGACGTGCCGACGGAGACCGTCCCGCACCGCCCGGCGCCGTCCGCTCCGGCGCCACCGCCGGCCCCCGGCGTGCTCACGGGCGCCGACGGCCGGGTCACGCTCTCCGTCCTGCTGCCCCTCGGCCAGGTCGGTGCCGACGCCTGGGAGCGGCTGGCGGACCTCGCCGCGGGCGGAGACGGCGAACTCCGCGTCACCCCCTGGCGCGGCGTGCTCGTCCCCGGCATCGCCCCGGACACCGGCCCGGGGGACGGGCTTCCCGCCGAGCACCTGGTCACCGACCCCGACTCCCCCTGGCGGGACGTCGGCGCCTGCACCGGACGCCCCGGCTGCGCGAAGTCCCACGCCGACGTACGGGCCGACGCGGCCGCCGCCGTCCGCGGCACCGCGACCGGCTCCGCGCAGCCGATCGCGCCCGCGTCCGCCCGGGCCGGACGCCCGCTGCCGGTCTACTGGTCCGGCTGCGAACGCCGCTGCGGCCGCCCGTCGGGCCCGCACGTGCAGGTGACGGCCGGCGCCGACGGCTACCGCGTCACCACCGCGACGGCCGCCACGCCGGGCGGCACCCAGGACGGCACCCCGCAGGCCGGCCCGGATGCCGCCGCTCCCGTCACCCCGGTCGACGAGCTGGCGTCCGCGATCGCCCGGGCCCGTGCCTCCGGCACCGCCGCCGACACCCCGCACCCCGCCTCCGGGACCCCACGCGCCGCGTCCGGGGCCGCACGCACCGACCGCCAGGAGACCCCCGAGCACCCCGAGCCCGGGACACTTCCCGCTCCCCACCCCGCAGAGCCGCCGAGATGAACGAGAGCACCGTGTTCGACTACGAAAAGGACGGCGCCGAGATCTACCGCCGCTCCTTCGCCACCATCCGCGCCGAGGCGGACCTGTCGGCCCTGCCGCCCGAGGTCGCCCGGGTCGCGGTGCGGATGATCCACGCCTGCGGGATGGTCGACCTGGTCCGCGACATCGGCTGGTCCCGAGACGTCGTGACGGGCGCCCGCGCCGCCCTGGACTCCGGTGCGCCCATCCTGTGCGACGCGAACATGGTGGCCAGCGGCGTCACCCGCAAGCGGCTGCCCGCCGGGAACGAGGTGCTGTGCACGCTGGCCCATCCCGGCGTGGCCGACCTGGCCGCCCGCATGGGCACCACCCGTAGCGCCGCCGCCCTGGAGCTGTGGCGCGACCGGCTGGACGGGGCGGTGGTGGCCGTCGGCAACGCGCCGACCGCGCTGTTCCGGCTGCTGGAGATGATCGAGGACGGCGCTCCCCGGCCGGCCGCCGTGATCGGCATGCCGGTCGGTTTCATCGGCGCCGCCGAGTCGAAGGACGCGCTCGCCGCCCACCCGGCCGGACTGCCGCACCTGGTGGTCCGCGGTCGGCGTGGCGGCAGCGCCATGGCAGCGGCAGCGGTCAACGCGATTGCGAGCGAGGCAGAGTGAGCGGGCAGCAGCACAACTCGGAGACCCCCGAAGCGCGTTCCGGCGCCGGGCGGCTGTACGGCGTCGGACTCGGCCCCGGCGACCCGTCGTTGATGACGCTGCGGGCGGTCGAGGTGATCGTCGAGGCGGACGTGATCGCCTACCACAGCGCCCGTCCCGGCAGCAGTATCGCCCGCTCCATCGCGGCGGGCCACCTGCGCGAGGACCACATCGAGGAACCGCTGGTCTACCCGGTCACCACCGGGACGACCACCCACCCGGGCGGCTACCAGGGGGCGATGGACGAGTTCTACACCGAGTGTGCCGCCCGGCTCGCCGCCCACCTGGACGCGGGCCGCACCGTCGCCGTCGTCTCCGAGGGCGACCCGCTGTTCTACGGCTCCTACATGCACATGCACAAGCGGCTCTCCCCGCACTACCCGACGGAGGTCGTCCCCGGCGTCACCTCGGTCAGCGCCGCCGCGGCACGACTCGGCCGTCCGCTGGTGGAGGGCGAAGAGGTGCTGACGGTGCTGCCCGGCACGCTTCCGGAGGAGGAGCTGGCCGCCCGGCTGGCCGGCACGGACGCCGCCGCGGTGATGAAGCTCGGCCGCACCTTCCCCCACGTCCGCCGCGCTCTGGAGCGTTCGGGGCGGCTGTCGGAGGCACACTACGTCGAGCGGGCCACCATGCCCGGCGAGCGCTCCGGGCGGCTCGCGGACGTGGAGCCGGGCTCCGTCCCGTACTTCTCGGTGGCCGTGCTGCCCAGCCGGATCGGCGCCCTCCCGCCCGGCGGCGCACCGGCCGGGACGGCGGAGGAGGTCCCGGGGCAGGCGGTGGGGCAGGACGCCGCCGGCGAGCCGGTGGCGGGCCGGGTGGTCGTCGTGGGGCTCGGACCGGCCGGACCGCAGTGGCTCACCCCGCAGGCGCGCGGCGAACTGGCCGCCGCCCAGGACCTCGTCGGCTACACGACCTACCTGGGCCGGGTGCCCGTGCGGCCCGGGCAGCGGCGGCACGGCTCGGACAACAAGGTCGAGTCGGAACGCGCCGAGTTCGCCCTCGACCTGGCCCGGCGCGGCCGACGGGTCGCGGTCGTCTCCTCCGGCGACCCGGGCGTCTTCGCGATGGCGACCGCCGTGCTGGAGGTCGCCTCCGCCGACCCGTACCGCGACGTTCCCGTCCGGGTGCTGCCCGGCGTGACGGCCGCCAACGCGGCGGCGGCCGCCGCCGGAGCGCCTCTCGGCCACGACTACGCCGTGCTGTCGCTCTCGGACCGGCTCAAGCCCTGGGAGGTGATCGCCGAGCGGCTGCGCAAGGCGGTCGCCGCCGACCTGGTGCTGGCCCTCTACAATCCCGGCTCCCGCAGCCGTACCTGGCAGGTCGGCAAGGCACGGGAACTGCTGCTGGAGCACCGCGCCCCGGACACCCCCGTGGTGCTCGGCCGGGACGTCGGCGGCCCGGAGGAGTCGGTGCGCGTCGTCCAGCTCGCCGACCTCGACCCGCAGCAGGTGGACATGCGCACCCTCGTCCTCGTCGGCTCGTCCCAGACGCAGGCGGTCCGGCGCGGCGACGGCACCGAGATCGTCTGGACCCCGCGCCGCTACCCGGAGGACTGACCCGGCCGCCGGACCCGTGCCCGACGGCCGGGGCGGCCTGCTCCGCGTCGATGGTCTGCACCCCCGCCTCACCCTGCACTACTGTCGGGCCGCGCGGTCGGGCGGCGGGTGCGCGGGCCGGGGGCGAACGGTCAGGGGCGGGCGCGCGATCAGGGGACGGGGTGCTCCGGAAGGGCGTCCAGCCAGTCGGTGAGGAGGCGGTTCACCTCGTCGGGCCGCTCCTGCTGCACCCAGTGGCCGCACCCCGGGAGGATGTGGGAGGCGGAGAGCTGCGGCAGGGTGGTGGGGAAGGCCTCGATGGCCTGGCTCATCCAGGCGGTCGAGGCGTCGAGTTCCCCGCCGACGAAGAGCGCGGGCCGGCGGATCGCGGCGCCGTCCCAGGCGGCGAGGTCCTCCCAGTCGCGGTCCACGTTCCGGTAGCGGTTGAGCGCTCCGGTCAGCCCGGTGCGCTCGAACTCGGCCGCGTACCGGTCGAGAGCGTCCTCGGTGAGCCACCCGGGCCGGGCACCGCGGGGGAAGCGGTCGGCCATCCGACCGCCCGGCGGGACGAAGAAGAGTCTGCCCTCGCCACCGGGCGGCATGGTGTCCGCCGACAACCCGGCGTAGAAACCGGCCAGCCACCCCCGTACGTCCGGCTCGATCTCGGCCTCGGCACGGCCGGGCTGCTGGAAGTAGCTGACGTAGAACTCCTCCGGCCCGCCCATCGCGCCGAAGGCGTCCGTCGGGCGCGGGCCGCCGCGCGGCGCGTAGGGGACGCCGAGCAGACCCACGGCCGTGAACACCTCGGGCCTGAGCAGCGCCGAGTCGGCGGCGATCGTCGACCCCCAGTCGTGGCCGATGACCGTCGCGGTCTCCTCGCCCAGCGCGCGCACCACACCGACGTTGTCCCCGACGTGGGCGGTCATCCGGTAGGCGGCCACCTCGGCGGGCCTGGAGGAGCGTCCGTAGCCGCGTACGTCGATCGCCGCGGCCCGGTAGCCGGCGGCGGCGAGCGCAGGCAGTTGGTGGCGCCAGGAGTACCAGGACTCCGGGAATCCGTGGACCAGCAGCACCAGCGGGCCGGTGCCCTGCTCCACCAGATGGATTCGGCCCCCGTCCGGTACGTCCACCAGTCGGTGCGTCGCCTCCGGTGGCTGCGGTGCGGCGGACGGACCTGCGGGCTGCTGGGTCATGGCTCCTCCTGAGACTCTGCCGGGTGCACCGAGGGGCAGCGGGAGGCAGCGCGGCGCCGAGCCGGTGGGGCCGGGGTGGGTCGATGCGCTGCTGCTGCCCTTCGGGGCCTTGCAGGACCGACGATCGCCCGAAGCCGGCACCACGACAAATTATGTTGCCGTAGCAGCAAACCTCGCCGGAGTCTGCCGGAAACCCGACCCCTGGCCCCGCCGGGACGTACTCGCCTGCGGAACGGTTCGCGCGCGCCCCTCGTGCCACTGCCGGAGCGTCTCCGACGACCTCCCGGACCCTAGGGCCCCCGGGCCCCCGGGCCCCCGGGCCCCCGGGCCCCCGGGCACGCAGCGCCCCGCGCCGACCGCCGGCGCCCCGGCTCCGCCTCCATTCGCCCTGAGGGGCGACCCCGGGCGGCCGGACGGGTCACCCGTGCGTGGGAACCCACCGCACTCCTCCTGCTCCCGGTGCGGGGGACCGGAGCCTGCCCGCCCAAACGATTCCTCTCCGCGCCTGCCCGTGTCGCGGAGCAGAGGGAGGACGACGGAGGGCGGATGGCCGGCTCGTCTGCCGCTCCTCGGCCTGACACGGTGCCCGGTCGCGGCCTTCAGGCTGAGCGAGTGGCGTCGGCCGGTACGACCACGGTTCGCTCCTGGCCGTCTCCCACCGGCGTCGTGAGACGTGATTGCCGAAGAACCTCCATCGAAGGAGAACGATGTCCACGTTCCGCCTCCACCGTGCCCTCACCGCGGCAGCAGCTGCGGCCGCCCTCCTCACCACCTTCGGCACGGGAAGCGCCTCGGCGGCCGACCGCACCGGGCAGGACCTGATCAACCGGACCGACGGAAGCCGCCTCGCGCTGTACGGCGATTCCACCGCGGAGGGCGCCATCGCGGTCTCCCTCCGCGACCCGGCATGGAAGTACAGGACCGAGGTCTGGGACGAGGTCGGCGGTCAGTGGGAGAACGGCCGCTACACGCTGACCTTCAAGAACCAGGCCGCCGACAAGTGCCTCCAGCCGGCCGACGCGAAGCCCGCTCGCGGCACCACGATCGTCGTACGGACCTGTGACGGGTCCGACCTCCAGCGCTGGGTTCTGCGTCCGGAGGGCGACAACAACTCCCGCTGGTGGATCTGGCAGCCCAAGGTCGACACCGGCCTCGCCCTGACGCTCAACCGCTACGGCGACGGCAGCTGGAACACCCTCTACCTGGACACCTCTTACCCGAGCGCTGACCGCCTCTGGCACCTGGCGGACGACAACACCAGCTGGTGACGGCAACCGCGCCTCCCTCGCGACCGGAATGGGCGGAGGTGCGGCCTGGAAAGCACGGAGTCCCCGGCCGCTCGGCCGGGGACTCCGTGCTTTCAGACGACTCCGCAGCTCATTCCGATGACCGGCAAGGAACGTACCCGCCTGCGGGGCGGTTCGCGCGGGGGCACGAGCCGCCCCGGGGCTCAGTTGCCGACCTGCCGGTACGCGCGCCCGCTCGCGTTGGGCACGGAGCCGTCGTACAGGCCGGTACGGTGCACCTCGGTGTTGAGGGTGAACCACGCGTACCGCTCCACGAACGGCAGCCCCTCCAGCATCGCCGTCGAGCCGTTGACGAAGTCGACCTGCTGCTGCGCACCGGGGTAGCGGGGCGTGGAGCCACTGAAGTCGATCAGCGCGTACTCGGTGAGCCAGACGGGCTTCCCGTAGCGGTCGTGGACGGCCTGGACGTAGCTGCGCAGGTGGTCCACCGCGTTCGGCCCGAAGTCCGCGCCGTACCAGTGCAGCGGAATGAAGTCGACGCGCAGGCCGCGCTCCTCGGCGCCGCTCATGAAGCGGTCCAGCCAACCACCCGCGGTGTCCCCGCCGTACGCCACCGCCGGAGCACCCAGCCGCATCCCGGTGGCCTCCAGCCGCGGCCACAGGTCGAGGGCCTCCTCGACGGACATCTCCGCCTGGCCCGGCAGGTCGGGCTCGTTGAACCCGAGCAGTTGCGAGCCCTCGCGCGCGGCACGGTTCAGATCGCTGTCGTTGACGTTGTCCCGGCCCCAGATCATCGGGACGAACTCGGTCCCGGCGGGCTTCGTGATGTCGCCCGTCCCGGAGGCCCAGTTGTAGTACCAGGACGCACCGACGTCGGCCAGCGCCTCGGACGCACCGGGCACCGGGTTCATGCTCACGCCCTTGCGGTCCGAGACCGCCTCGGCCTTGACCGGTTTCCGCTTCTCGGCGCCGCCGGCCTTCTTCGTCCCGGTGGATTCCTCGCCCCCGGTGGCCTTGTCGCCCCCGGTCGACTTCCCGGCCTTCGTGGACTCCTCGGCCTCCGCGGCCTCACCGGTGCCCGCGGGCTCGGCGCCCGTGGACTTCTGCCCCTTGGCGGACACCACCGCTCCCGCCTCCGCCTTCTCCGGGCCCGCGAGAGCGGAGGGCACGAGTACGGCACCGACGAGCAGCGCCGCCAGCGCGACGAGCAGCAGCGCCGGTTTGCGGAGAAGAGGGGGAAGGGGTCTCGCACGCTTCATCAAAAGTCACCTCGGGGGGAAGGGGGGAAGGAGCAACCCGCCTGTGGAACGGCCGGTCCCGGCCGCCCCGGCGCAGCTCTCGTCCGGGCCGCCGCGACGGCCCGCCGGACCACCGCGCGGCGCGCAACGCGGGGACGGGCGGGACGGAGGGACGGGGCGGGGGCCCGAGCGGTACGCAGGGGGGATCACCGGGAGGGCTCCTTCGGAGTGGGGGGTCAGGAGCAGCGCGCCAGATCGCAGCCAGTCTGACCGGGCCCGCGCACGGCCGTCAATCAAGCCCACCTTAAGAAAAGGGAGTTGATCCCCATCGTGGAGGCGCGACCGCACGGGCCGAATGGGGCGGCGGCCGGACTCGCAGCCGCGACCCCGCCCCACTGCGCCACAAAAGCGGAAGAACACCCTCGGGCGAACTCTCCACCGCGGAGGGTAATCGGGCGACTACAGAACATATGCTGGGTCGTATCGACCTGGTGTGCGAAGAACGGCACCGAGGTGGATACGACCGATTGCGCACGCACGACCCGTGGGGGAGGTGGCGGACCGATGGGAAGCCAGCCACAGAAGAAGCCGAACGACGACGACCGCCCGGAGGCATGGCGCTGCTACGGCAGGCTGCTGAAACTGTTCCGCGAACAGGCCGGTATGACCCAGGCGGCTCTCGGCGATGCCGTCGGGTACTCCGTGGAGCTGATCGCCTCGGTGGAACGGGCCCGCCGCCCGGCGAAGAGCACGCTCACCGAAGCCGTGGAACGCACTCTGGACGCCCATGGCGCCCTGCTCGCACTCCAGGAGGAGGTGGAAATCGCCAAACTCCCGAAGTTCTTCCAGGACTTCGCCAAGTTCGAACTAGAGGCCGTCAGCCGTTTCGAGTACGAACCGCAACTGGTACCGGGGCTGCTCCAGACCGAGGACTACGCCCGCGCCGTCTTCCGCGGTCACTGCCCGCCACTGGACCCGGAGATCGTGGAGCAGCACCTCGAAGCCCGCATGGAACGGCAGAAGCTCCTCACCCGGCACCCCACCGTCCAGTTCGCCTTCGTCCTCTGGGAACCGGTCCTCAACAACCCGGTCGGCGGCCGCGAGGTACTGGCCGCCCAACTACGCCACCTGTTGAAGCTCTCAGAAGCCCGCAACGTGGAAATCCAGGTCATCTCCGCAACCACCGGCATGCACCCGGGCCTCAACGGCCCGATGGTGGTCATGGAGACGACCGAACACCGCCAGGTCGGCTACCTGGAGTCGCAGGGCGTCGGTACTGTTATCAGCAACCTACCGACGGCAAGTATGCTCGGCCTGCGGTACGGCAAGCTGCGCTCGCAGTCCCTGAACCTGACCGAGTCCATCCAACTGATCGAGCGGAGAGCGGGAGAGTCATGAGTGAGAAGCTGACCTGGATCAAGAGCACCTACAGCGGCAGCGACGGCGGCAACTGTGTCGAGGTGGCGAGCGAACCAGAGCGAGTTCACATTCGGGACTCCAAGTTCCCCGCATTCCCACACCTCACCACCACCCCCAACGCCTGGGCGGCTCTGGTCAACTTCGCAGCAACCACCTGACTCTCCCGGCCTTCCTCACACGCCCCTCCGGATGCCGGATTTCAGCGCCGCACCGGCGTCTCGCGCACTACCGGAGGTTCGCTGAAGTCCACCGCCCCCTCGGGCACTCACCACCCCACCGGACCAGTCCCTTCACCCTGGGGTCCTCATAGCCCCTACGAGGGGTAGCAGCAGTGGCCTCAGCGGTGGCTGAGGATGTTGAGGACGCGGCCGTCGGGGTCACGGACGAAGAAGCGGCGGACGCCCCACTCCTCGTCCTGCAAGGGGTGGACGATCTCGGCGCCCTCGGCGAGCAGGGCGGCGTGGACGGCGTCCACGTCGTCCACCTCGATGCTGACGTCGGGCCGGACGGGTGCCGTGCGGTCCTCGGTCATGAAGATGATCTGGGCGGTGGGGTTCACGGTGGAGGCGAGGGTCGAGACCCAGCCCAGGTTCATGACCTCCTCGAATCCGAGCAGCGCGTAGAAGTCGCGGCTTCGGACGAGGTCTTCGCTGGGGAAGTCGGGGGCGACGCGGCGGACTGACATGGCGGACTCCCTGGGGTTGCTCGTACCGTCCGGCTTCGGACGGAGGCGTCACCCGTTTGCACACAGACGGTGTACGTTGGGTCACGTTCTGCTTCGTCCGGACGACGAAGCGGCCCCCGGCGGGTGCTACCAACACTGCGCCAGGGGCCTACACCGACACGTGGAAGCAGCCACCGCCGATGCCTTGCGATGTTAACGCGCACCACCGCCCGCCCTTCCTGCAAACGCCGGAAGCGCTGATCGACAATTCCGAACTCACCGACGCCGCTCTCCGTCTGCTCCAGGCGATGGTGAAGCTGCCGCCGCGCAACACCCGCAACAGCGACGTGGTGGCCCGCGGCGTACGGATGGGCAAGGAGAAGACCAACGCCGCCCGCAAGGTGCTGCGCCTGCACGGGCACTGGCATGCGCGCAAGCGGCAGAACGCCCACGGCGAGATCCGGGACCAGCGGCTCGCCTCCCTTCTTCCCCTGTGTACGCCGGAGGCGCTGGCCGACGGTTGGGCAGCCGCCGAGGAGGCGGCCGCGCTCGGCAGGGACACGCCCCGCTCCCGGCAGCTCGGCGTCCGCATCCTCAACTCGCACGAGTGGCTCCGTACGCGCCCCTCCGCGCCCGGCGGCTCCGGTCCCGCACCTGCCGTGCCCCTCACCCCCTCCGGCCCCGCGGCCGGCGTACGCGCCCTGCCGACCACATCGGTCACCGGCGTGGCCCGGCCGGCGGGACGCCTCCCGACGAGCTGCCCGGCCGCGGGCAGCGGGCAGCTCGCGACGGGTGCGGATTCCGCGGTGCGGCGACCGGCCGCCGGGTCGCTCGCCGGTCGGGTCGTCCGGCGGCGTCCTCCCGAGGAGGACCAGACGGAGAGGAACCAGACCCCCCTCCCACTCCCCGGCCTCCGACCGGACACCCGCCGAGCCGACGGCGCCCCACCGCCGCTCGGCCAGGACCCGGACACCCGACGGCCGGAGTCGGCACGCCCGCTCCCCATCGATGGCCGCGCTCTGCCCGGAACGGAACCTCCCGCGTCGGCCGGACCGTCCGATCCACATGCGGAGCCCGGACTCCCGGCACTGGTCGGTCCGCTGGCCTGCTACGCGGAACGCGCCGAGCGCATTCTGCTCACCCTGCGGTACAGCTCGCCCCAACTGGCCCTGCCTGCTGCCGAGGCACGGAGACTCGCGCAACTCGCGGGGCAGTACCTGCTGCGGGCGGCCCACCCGACCGCGATCCGCACCGCTTGCACCCAGGGCCTCCCGGCCGAAGGGGTGCATGCACCAGCGGCGTTCGTACGGCAGCGGCTCCGCCGCTATCTCCCTCCGCTCCCCGCCTGGCCCGCGCCGAAGCCACCGTCCGCGCCGAAGCCACCGTGCCCGCCGGAGCCGCCGTCGGCACCGCAGCCGCCGTTCGCGCCACGGCCGCCGGTCGGGCAGCAGCCACCGGAGCCGAGCCCCGGGCGGCCGTCGCTCACGGCCGGCGCCGACGGCCGCTGCCCGACCGATGGCACGGGCCCCCCGCCCGGTTCCCCTCACCGCCCTGAGGGGCCTGCGGACCTCATCCGGCGCGGCTTCGGCTGGCGGGTCGCACTCGGTGTCGCTCCACCTCCGTCCGACGCCCCCGGCTGAGTCCTAGGCTGACCGCCATGACCACACTCATGATCTACGCGGGCCCGGTCGCCGAGGACGCGGCCGTGACGCGTACCGGCGGACTCCCGCTCGCACCGCCGGCCGCCGAGTGGCCGGAGTGCGCCGACTGCTCCGGGGCCATGCAGTTCCTGGCACAGGTGCGGCTCGACGACCTGCCCGCTCCGGCGGCGGCGGCAGCAGCAGCAACCGCGCCGTCCGCCCCGGTCACCGCGCCGGACACCCCACCGGCTCCGCCCGAGGGGGACGCACGCGGCGTCCTGGCGGTGTTCATGTGCGAGAACAATCCGGGTGTCTGCGAGACCTGGGCCCCCACATCCGGTGCGAACCGGGCGGTCCTGCACGGGTGCGGGGAGCTGACGACTCTCCCCGCACCCGAGAAGGGGCGCTCCACGCGGCTCCCGGAGACCTGCGGCGTCCAGTACGTGCCGGTCGACGGCGCCGACTACGACACGGCACGGGTGGGCTGGAAGGCGGAGCACGCCGAGCGCCCCCGGGACGTCCTGGGCCAACTGGGCGGCGAACCGGGGTGGGTGCAAGGCGAGGAGACGCCGGACTGCCCGTCCTGCGGCCTGCCGATGCCGCTCGCCGCCCAGTTCGAGCAGGGCCGGGACCATCGGACGGAAATGAACTTCGGTGGGGGCTGCGGCTATCTCTTCGCCTGTGAGCCCTGCCGCGAGGGGATCTTCCTCTGGCAGTGCTGACAGCGCGCTGCCGGGGCTGCGGCCGTGCCGTCGCCGGCCTGCCTCCGACGCACGGGCCCGACCTGCTCCCCGGCTGAAATGCGCACCCGCCGCAGCTGTGGTGCACCACCTGCGGGCGGCGACAGGGCCCCGGCAGCCCGTTCAGCATCTCGACGCTCCCGGACCCGCCCCGCACGGCGCTGCCCGATACCGCCCGGACGGTGTCTCGTTGGTCAGGCAGAGGCGTCCCTCCGGTGGATCGGTCCGGGGGCCCGGTGGCCACCGGGCCCCCGGGGTGCGGAGCCGCTGTCGACAGCGTGGTTGAAGGGGAGGCCTGTGCATGGTGAACGACGAGACGGTGTCCGGCCCGCCGGAGTTGCGTGAGGCGTACGAGCAGTGCGAGACCTTGCTACAGCGGTTCTACGCACCGATGTGGCGGGCGACGGAGCTGCTCCCCGCCCGGGTGCGCCCCCACATGCACGCGGTCAACGGCTTCGTGGCACGAACCGACACCATCGCCGACAGGGGCGGAAGCCCGGCGGAGCGCGGGCGACGTCTCGCCCGGTGGTACGCCGACACCCGTGACGCGCTGCGTTCGGGAGGCGGCGAGCACCCGGTGCTGCGGGCGTTCGTGGACACGGTGCGAGGGTGGGACCTCGACCGTGCGGTGATCGAGGAGATCATGGAGACGGTGCAGGCCGACTGCGTCAGTCCGCCCGCCTTCGAGACATTCCAGGACCAGCGGCGGTATCTGAGAGGCACGACGGGTGCGGTCTTCGAGCTGGCGTTCCCCCTTCTGGGCATGAGGGATCCGGAGGCATTGGCGCTGGCCTCCCTGCTGGGCGAGGTGAGCCAAGCGGTGGACAACTTCGAGGACCTGCCGGAGGACCTCGCTGCCGGCCGGTGCTATCTGCCGCGCGCCGATCTGCGGGCGCTGGGGCTGGAGGTGAGTGATCTCCGACGCGGTGAACACCCGGAGGCCCTGGCGGAACTGGTGCGTCGGCAACTCGGCTGCCTGAAAGTGCTGTTGGAGCAGGCGGCACCGGTGACGGGGAGGGTGGAACGCCCGTACCAGCCGTTCCTGCATCTGCTGGTCCTGGGAGTCAACCTGCAGCTCGACGAGGCCGCACTCCACCAGGGACACGTCTTCACCCGGGGCCTTGAGCCGTTGGTCTCCACCGACGGAACCGTTCGCCGCCCGGTATGGCCGCACGCGGACGTGGCCGCGGTGCCGGAACATGTCGCGGTCATCATGGACGGCAACCGGCGATGGGCCTCGGAACAGGGGCAACCAACCTTCCGGGGGCACCAGGCCGGTCAGTGGGCCGCGATGCGTGTGATCAACGCCGCGCTGCGGCTGGGAGTGCGGCACCTGACCCTCTACGCCTTCTCCACCGAGAACTGGACCCGTTCCCAGGAGGAGCTGGACGTACTGTTCGCGACCATGGGCGAGGCGACTGCCCATGGCGCGGAGTGGCTGCACGCGCTGGGGGTGCGGGTGCGCTGGTGCGGGCGGCGTGATCGCATCGACCCGTCGCTGGCCTCCACGCTGACGCTGGTGGAGAGCATGACGTCGAACAACGAGCGACTGTCGCTGACCGTCTGCGTCGACTACGGCGGGCGCCGGGAACTGGTCGACGCGGTCCGCGCGCTGGCCGCTGAAGCGGCCGCCGGCGCTGTCCGGCCCGAGGACATCGGCCCCGCCGACCTGGATCGGCACCTGTACGTGCCCGGCCTGCCGGACGTCGATCTGCTGATCCGCACCTCCGGCGAGCAGCGGATCAGCAACTTCCTTCCCTGGCACCTGGCCTACGCCGAGATGATCTTCGATCCCACTCCCTGGCCCGGCTTCGGTCTGGAGCAGCTACGGGAAGCCGTGAGGGTCTACGCCGGTCGCCGGCGCCGCTTCGGCGGCACCCTTCCCGAGCCGGCCCGTCCGAGCGAGCCGCTCCCTTCGGCGGAGCCGGCCTGAGAGCTTCCGCCCCGAGCCGGGCCTGGGGGCGCCGGGCCCGAGCCGGCCCTGGGGGCGCCGGGCCCGGGCCCGGGCCCGGGCCCGGCACCCCTGCCTCACGGCTTCGGCGGCGTGTACGTCCCGGCCACGGTCACATGGCCGAGGACCGTCCCGGCGCTGAACGTGGACGTGCCGAAGGTCGCGGTGTACGCCTCAAGCATCTCGGGGGTGGCGTACAGCGGCACCTCACTGAGCCGGACCTTCAGGGGCATGCCCACCGGAACGTCGTCGGTGGACAGCCTTCCCTCGTCCACGCCGCACCGGAGGACCGAAGGGTGCTCGACAGTGAGACCGTTCACCTCGCACTTCCCCGACACCAGTCGGTCCTCCAGCGCACTCTCCCAGGCGGTGAGCCGGACCTCGGCCAGCGGCGTGCGCACCGACACTCCCCCGTCGAGAGCACCGCTGCCCCGGGCCTCCGGCAGCTTCGTCAGCGAGGGGTCGCCGCTGCCGGAGCGCACGGGGAACCGCAGCGCCGGACCGCCGGAGGACCCGACCACTTCGGCCGGGGCCACGGCCTCGACCACCGCGTCCAGCCGGTCCAGCTCGGCCTGGACCGCTTCGGACCACCGGACCTCGATCCAGCCGTCGGAGACCGTGCCGTACTTCTCGTCCGCCGCGGACGCCGTGGCGGCGAACTGCGCCAGCAGGGGCGCGGCCAGCGCGGCACCCAGAACATTCCGTCGTGTCGCACTCATCGATGCGCACCATCCTTCCCCGGGCCGTGGGGCACGGCCCGAGGAGAATTCTTCAGACACCTCGCCTCGCAGACCTCCGAGTGCCCGCGAATCCCCCGAAAGGAGGCACATTGCCGAGCGCTGCCCTACTCCGCATGCCCCGGGGCCCGGCGGTCCCCGGCTCCTGCGTCGAGCCCGGGGCGGCGGCCGCGGCGGGGCCGCTCCCGCCTCAGAAGGAGAAGCAGCGGCGCTCGCCGGACTCGGCCGACGTCAGGCAGGCCGCCACGCCTTCGGGGCCGATTCCGAGCATGGGGGTCGAGAGATAACCCTGCGCGTCGTACTTGTCGGCCACTTCGACGGACTGAGTGCCCGCCTCGGGGTGGATGATCTCGATGCGGTCCCCGATGCCGCCGAACCGTATACGCACCCAACTCGCGTCGCACGAGGAGCTGTAGCGGATCTCCAGGGCCGTCCGGGCACCGAATCTGCGCTCGGTGACCGTCCGCGGCCCGCTGCTGTTGATCCCGCAGCCCTGCGGCTGGCTGTGCTTCCCGGAACACTCGCCGCCCCGGCAGCCGGGCCACACGCTGTCCGCGGCCGAGTCGGCGTCGTGGTTCCGCGCCAGCACGAGTCCGGTCGCCGTGAAGGCCAGCAGCAGGCCGCTGGCCAGGGCCGCCCACGTCCGCCGCCTGCGCCCGAGCAACCACCGCAGCACCGAGCCGAATCCGCGGACCCCCGCGGCCCCGGTGGCGCTCGCCCCGCGCCCCGTATCCGACTCCGACTCCGACTCCGACTCCGACTCCGACTCCGACCGGGACGGTCCCGCGGTGAACTCCGCCGCCCGCACCCCGTCCGGCAACCGCGCGGGGCCGGTCACGCGTCCCGAACCGGGAGCGGGGCCGGCGACGGAGCCGGGGGCCGGCCCGGGAGCGGAGGCGTCGGGGGCCGACGCACGGAGAGCGAGCGACCGTCGACGGGCCGACTCGGCGAGGTCCCGCAGGGCCAGCAACCGCCCCGGTGACTCATCGGCCAACTCACACAGCTCACGGACCAGTTCACGCGGCGGCAGCTTGTGCCCGTTGAGGTAGCGCTGCCAGGACGACTTGCTGGCGGTGGTGCGCCGGGCCAGAGCCATCAGACTCAGGCCGGTGCGGTCCCGCAACTCGGCCAACTCCCGGGTGAGGCGGGCACTCTCGACGGACTGCTCCCCCCTCATCGGCGCAGCACCTCCCAGGTGTGCGGCCCGACGATGCCGTCGTCCACCAGTCCGGCGTCGTCCTGGAGCCGCTTCACCGCACGCTCGGTCGCCATACCGAAAGCGCCGTCCACGCCGCCGATCTCGTAGCCGTGGTGCTCCAGCAGGCACTGTGCCTCGACGACGTCCCAACTGGTCGTGATCTGCTGGAGCAGAGCCTCCTCGGTCTCGCTGCGGCCCGCGTAGAGCAGGCCGTTCGCACGGTGCACATCGCACTCGTACGTGCTACCCGGTTCGAAGACGAAGGTTGACCGGTCCACCCGACGGTTGCCGCCGTCCGGCGGGCCTTCCCCCTCCCGGTCCCAGGCGAGCAGGAGCGTCACGAAGGCGAGCAGTCCGACGAGCCCGGCGACCGTCGCCGGCACCACGCTGCGGCGGCGCCGCGCCCCCGGCGCGGAGGGGCTGTCCGCGCCGGGGGCGTCCTCGCCGACGCCGTGCGCGGCGACCTCGTCCGCCTCCCGCGAAGGCTCCGGGGCCGCGGGCCCCTCACCGGCGGGAGCGGAGGGCGGGGTCTCGCCGTCGCCCGTCCCGGCAGCGGTGTCCCCCTCGGCCGGAGGACGGTCGGCGCCCGCGGCCGTTCCCGAAGGAGCCGACGGCTGCGGTGGCGGCTCGTCCCCTTCCGTCTCCCCGTGCGGCACCGCCTGGTCATGCCCCTGCTGGGGCGGGAAGCGCGACACCGCGGCGCCCTCGTCCCGCTTCTCCCACTCCTCCGCCGCGAGCGAGTGGATCGCCAGCATCCGGTCCGGATCGGCGCCGCAGACCCGCGCCAGCTCCGACACGGCCCCGGCCGGCGGGAGTTTGCGCCCGTTGAGGTAGCGCTCCCACGAGGACTTGCTGTAACTCGTGCGTCTGGCCAGCGCCGTGAAGCTGAGTCCGCTCGTGTCCTTGAGTCTTCGCAGTTGGTCGACCAACCGCCGGGCCTGCGGCCCGAGTGTCTCCCACTGTCCTTTCCCACGCGTCATGAAGAAGCCCTTCTTCCCCCCGCTACCGCGTCCCCCGACCGGCCCTGCAAAAGCTCTCCCCGGGCACGGTTCACGCAGGTCACAGCCCGAGACGTCTCAGGATACCCGCACAGGACGACGGGAGGTGGAGACGGAATCGGCCAAGCCCGCAGGCTGGGAACCGCTCCCCGCACCCAGAGATCCGGAGGACTCAGCCATGCGTATCAGCAACGGAGATCGGACCGTCGCCAAAGCGACGACCGTGGGAGCAGCGCTCGCCCTGCTGCCCGCCGCGGCGGCCTCCGCGACCGCCCCACACCGAACGCCCCGGCGGCAGCGGTCTCCTGCTCCCTCCCGGACGTGCTCATCGGCTGGTACTGCGGGTACCACGCTGCCGCCCAGTGGGCGGAGCGCGGCAGCCAGGGCAACCACGTCCGGGAGATCGAGATCGTGATCAACCAGACCACTCCCTACCGGGGCATCACCGGCAACACCCGCGCTGTGGACGGCGACTTCGGACCGGCGACAGAGAGCGCCGTCCGCCGGTTCCAGGGCCGGTACGGCGGGTCCCCGGCGGTGGACGGCATCGTCGGCCCGAACACCTGGGACCTGCTGCGCCACCTCCGCTGACGGGGAAGGCGCGAGCTACGGGCTCGGGCGCAGTCGGGCCCGGCACCACATGCCTCGACATCGGCCGCTGTGCCAGGGATGCTTCACACCATGGCAAGAACCGACGACACGCCGCCTGCGTGGGACGAGCGCACCCAGCTCACCACGTTTCTCGACTACGCACGTGACACCGCCCGTGCCAAGTGCGAGGGCGTCTCCCCGGAGAACGCCCACAAGGCGCTCCTGCCGGGCTCACCACTGATGAGCATGGGCGGAGTGATCAGCCACCTTCGCTGGGTCGAGTACTTCTGGTTCCAGGTGGTCTTCCTCGGCCAGGAGGACCAAGGCCCCTGGACCGAGGAGGACCCCGACCGCGAGATGCGTATCGCCGTCGACTACCCGCTCACGCAGTTGCTCGACGAATACGCCGAGCAGAGCGCCCGGTACCGCGACCTGGCCGCCGGGAACGACCTCGACAAGCGGGCCAAGCGTCCCATCAGCGACGGCCGCCACGTCGACCTCCGCTGGGTGCTCCTCCACCTCGTTGAGGAGACGGCCCGCCACAACGGCCACTTGGACATCCTGCGCGAGATGCTCGACGGCACGACCGGCGACTAGGTGTGCTGTCGTCCGACGGAGTTCCCGGGCGGAGCTCACGGACGGAGCCGGTCTCGGATCGCAGCCACGGTGCCGCGGGAGACGCAGCCGCGTCTGTCGAAGCGGCCCACGGCCGCGGCTCCCCATCGGCCCCGGCGACGGGCTGACGGGCCCGGCAGAAGGCCGAACCCACACCCACCACCGACCCGGCCGATCCGGTCCACCGCGTCGACATCGGCCAGGGCTGTCGCGGCGGTCGCCTGATCCGCCCGCCCGGCCCTCAGCCTCCGCGGGGACCCACCACCGGCCCGGGGAGGCCGAGCAGCTCGCGCAGCCAGGACGCGGCGGCAACCGGGTCGGGCGCCGCCGGGACGCCTTCGGGGACCGGCGGGCGCCGGACGACGACCACCGGAAGCCCGGCCTCCCGGGCGGCGGTCAGCTTCGCCGCCGTCGCCGGTCCGCCGCTGTCCTTGGTGACCACGACATCGATCCGGTGCCGGTGCAGCAGCGCCCGTTCGCCCTCCCGGGTGAACGGGCCGCGGGCGAGAAGCACCTCCATCCGGGCCGGATGCGGGGGCCCGGGCGGGTCGACCGACCGGGCCAGGAACCACAGCTCGTCCAGCGCCGCGAAGGCCGCCAGCCCCAGCCGCCCGGTGGTCAGGAAGACGCGGCGGCCGAGGCCGGGGAGGACCGCCGCGGCCTCGTCCAGTGAGCCGACCGGGTGCCAGTCGTCACCCGGTCCCGGCACCCACCCGGGCCGACGCAGTGCCAGCAGGGGAACATGGGCCTGGGCGGCGGCTCGCGCCGCGTGAAAACCGATCGTGCCGGCGAAAGGATGGGTGGCGTCGATGAGCGCGTCCACCTGGTGCTCCCGCAACCAGCGGGTGAGGCCCTCGGTGCCTCCGAACCCACCGACGCGCACCTCCCCCGGCGGCAGCCGCGGTGCGGCGACGCGGCCCGCGAGCGAGCTGGTGACCCGCAGCTCCGGAAGCCCCTGGCCGGCCAGTTCCCCGGCCAGGAGCCGGGCCTCGGTCGTGCCGCCGAGGACGAGCACGTGCCGTGGCGTACGGGACGCCGGCGCAGGTGGAGTGCTGGCCGCCGGCACAGGTGGCGTACCGGACGGCGGGACGGGATTGACGTGCACCGGTGACCTCCATGCCTGAGCCCGCGGGCTCCGACCGGCCCGACCTCGCTGAGCAGCCCGAGCAGTCCGAGCAGCCCGCCCACTCTGCCGAGCCGGGGGGCCGGGGGCAAACCCGCGCCGCCGGCCACTCCGAGCAACCCCCCGGCGTCCCGTTCGCCCCGGGAGACACCGCGGGTCCGGACGGGACCACCGAAGGTGGCGGAGGGCGTGAAGCGCAGCTCAAGCACACCGGTCTGCGCCCGGGCTGGACGACGGGGGCGTGCGCGACGGCCGCCACCACCGCCGCCTACACCGCCCTGCTGACCGGTGAGTTCCCCGACCCGGTGGCCATCACCCTGCCCAAGGGCCAGACACCCGCCTTCGCGCTCGCGGTGGAGGCGCTGACCACCGGCGCCGACGGCGCCCCGCGGGCGATGGCGGGCATCGTCAAGGACGCCGGGGACGACCCGGACGTGACGCACGGTGCCCTGGTCCGGGCCACGGTGACGGCGCTCCCGCGCGGGTCCGGGGTGGAGTTCCGGGCCGGTCCCGGCGTGGGGACGGTCACCAAGGAGGGCCTCCCGCTCGGGGTGGGCGAACCCGCGATCAACCCCGTGCCGCGCGAGATGATGCGCACCCACGTGGCCCGGGTCGCGGCGGAGTGCGGCGGCAGCGGGGACGTGCGGATCGAGGTGTCCGTCGACCACGGCGAGGAGATCGCCCGCAGCACCTGGAATCCCCGCCTCGGCATTCTCGGCGGGCTCTCCGTGCTGGGCACCACCGGGATCGTGGTGCCGTACTCCTGCTCTGCGTGGATCGACAGCATCCGCCGCGGAGTGGACGTCGCCAGGGCCGCCGGACGCACCCACCTCGCGGGGTGCACGGGCTCGACCTCGGAGCGGACCGTCGTCGCCGAGTACGGGCTGCCCGAGGAGGCGCTGCTGGACATGGGCGACTTCGCCGGGGCGGTGCTCAAGTACGTACGGCGCCACCCGGTGGACCGGCTGACGGTGTGCGGCGGTTTCGCGAAGCTCTCCAAGCTGGCCCACGGCCACCTTGATCTGCACTCCGCGCGCTCGCAGGTGGACAAGGGCTTCCTGGCCGACCTGGCCCGGCAGGGCGGCGCGGACGAGGCGCTGGCCGGAGCCGTGGCCGAGGCCAACACCGGCCTTGCGGCGCTGCAGCGCTGCGCGGCTGCGGAGGTGCCGCTCGGCGACCTGGTCGCGGCGGCCGCGCGCGACCAGGCCCTGGACGTGCTGCGCGGAGCGCCCGTCGGGGTGGACGTGCTGTGCATCGACCGTGCGGGGACGGTCGTCGGGCGCGCCGGCGTGCGCGGCCCCCGCCCCGGCTGACGGCCGGCCCCACCACGGCCCGCCACGGCCGCCCGTACGCCGGGGGTCCCGGGGGCTCCGCCGCTACGGTGCGGGGTCGGCGCAGGGGACGTGGCCGCGGTCGCGGTCGGCGGAGTACAGGTGGCTGTCGCGGAACTGCCCGGCGGCCAGCGTGCGGCCGACCATGATCACCGCGGTCCGGGTGATGCCCGCCTCCTTCGTCTGCGCGGCGATGGAGTCCAGGGTGCCGCGCAGCACCACCTCGTCCGGCCTGCTGGCCATGGCGACGACGGCGGCCGGGCAGTCGGCGCCGTAGTGCGGCAGCAACTCGTCCACGACGCGGTCCACGTAGCGGGCGGCCAGGTGCAGCACGAGCAGGGCGCGGCTGCGGCCGAGTGTGGCGAGGTCCTCGCCGTCGGGCATCGGGGTCGCCTGCTGGGCGACCCGGCTGAGGATGACGGTCTGCCCGACGGTCGGCACCGTCAGTTCGCGCTTGAGCGCCGCCGCGGCGGCGGCGAACGCGGGGACGCCCGGGACCACCTCGTAGGGCACCCCGGCGGCGTCGAGCCGGCGCATCTGCTCGGCGACGGCGCTGAACACCGAGGGGTCGCCGGAGTGCAGCCGGGCCACGTCGCGGCCCCCGCGGTGGGCGGCGGTCAGCTCGGCGACGATGTCGTCCAGCGTGAGACGGGCGGTGTCGACGAGCCGGGCGTCCGGCGGGCACTGCGCGAGCAGCTCGCCGGGGACCAGGCTGCCCGCGTACAGGCACACCGGGCAGCGGGCGAGCGTCCGGGCGCCGCGCAGGGTGATCAGGTCGGCGGCGCCGGGACCGGCACCGATGAAGTACACCGTCATCGCGGCTCCTCGAGAGGTTCGCCGGCGGGCCGCTGCCCGGCCGGTCGGGGTTTCAGGGCGGCCCACTGGGTGACAGGCATGGCCTGGCGCCAGCCGGTGAACCCACCCACCGGACGGGCGTGCGCCACGGCGAGACGGACCAGTTCGCCGCCGTGGCGCTGGTACCAGTCGGCGAGCAGCGCCTCCGACTCCAGGGTGACGGTGTTGGCGACGAGCCGGCCGCCCGGCGGCAGCGCGTCCCAGCAGGCGGCGAGCAGCCCGGTGGCGGTGAGCCCGCCGCCGACGAAGACCGCGTCCGGGGTGGGGAGCCCGGCCAGCGCGGCCGGGGCACGGCCGGTGACGACGTCGAGGTGCGGGACGCCCAGGGTGTCCGCGTTGCGGGTGATCCGTTCGGCCCGCACCGGGTCGCGCTCCACGCTGATCGCCCGGCAGGCGCGGTGGCTGCGCAGCCACTCGACGGCGATGGAGCCGGAGCCGCCGCCGACGTCCCACAGCAGCTCGCCCGGGGCGGGCGCGAGGGCGGCGAGCGTGGCGGCCCGGACGTGCCGCTTGGTCAGCTGGCCGTCGTGCTCGTACGCCTCGTCGGGCAGTCCGGGCACGGTGCTCAGCCGCAGCACGTCCGGCGCCCGGCGGCACTCGACGGCGACGAGGTTCAGTGCAGCGCCCGGCGGATGGTCCCAGGAGTCGGCGACCCCGGTCAGCGACCGCTCCTCCGGGCCGCCGAGCTGCTCCAGCAACTGCATGCGGCTCGGGCCCCAGCCGCGCTCCCGGAGCAGGACGGCGATGTCGGCGGGGGTGCCGGGCCCGGCACTGAGCACCAGTACCCGGCGGCCCTCGTGCAGCACTCCGGCCAGGTGCGCGCGAGGCCGACCGACCAGGGTGACGACCTCGGTGGTCTCCACCGGCCATCCCAGCCGGGCGCAGGCCCAGGAGAGGGAGGAGGGGTGCGGGAGCACGTCGAGCCGCTCGGCGCCGACGGTCTCCACGAGAGTGCGGCCGATGCCGTGGAACATCGGGTCGCCGCTGGCGAGAACGGCGATCCGCCGCCCGTCGTGCGCCGCGAGCAGCGCCGGGACGGCGGGCCGCAGCGGTGCGGGCCAGGGGACGCGCTCCCCCGTGCAGTCGTCGGGGAGCAGCGCCAACTGCCGACGCCCGCCGAGGAGCACCTCCGCGTCCCGCAGGGCCTGCTGCGCGCGGACGGCGAGACCGCTCCAGCCGTCCGCGCCGATACCGACCACGGCCACCGGGAGCGGGGGGCCGGGGGCGGCTGCCTGCCGGTCGGGGGGTGCGGAGGTCATTGCCGGATACCTCGGGACGGTCGGGTGCGGGACGGGCGGGGGCGAGCGCGGACGCCCGCCGCGGTGCGGCGGGCGTGGCTGCGGGCCGGGGCACGGGGGCCGGTCCCGGCACTCTACTGACCTGCGCCGGGCCGGGCCGGAGCGGGGCGGGGCGGCCGGCAGGCACGGCCCCGCACCAGCACCTCCCCGCACGCACGACGACTCCCGGCACACACCGGCACGGGCAGCAGAAAAGAGCGGCGGGCTCCCGGCCACGGAGGCCGGGAGCTGCCGCTCTACCCGAGTCGTGCTCCGCGGGTGGGACTGAGCGCCCGGTCCCGCGGTCCGTCAAGCGTCCGGAAGGCCCGCGGGCCTCCGTCGGTGCCGGTACTGCCGGTCAGCGGCAGTACTTCACCGGGTTGAGGTTCTTCACGTACCGGGCGGTGACCCAGCCGCTGCGGTCGGCCAGCTTGTACCAGATGTTGTTGCCGGCGACCCACTGGCCGTGGGACTTGCAGGCGATCCGGACGACCATGCCGCTGCTGACGCCGCCCAGCGCCCGGGAAGCGGTGGTCGCCTTGGCCCGGACGACGACGCCCGTGCGGGAGACGACCTTGCCGCGGGGGTAGCGGTGGGCGGCGACGTCCTGTGCGGTGTGGTCGGCGGTGGCCGCCTCGACCGAGCTGTTCTCCATGGCGTCCTGGGCGGAGGGACCGTCCGCGGCGAGTGCCGGGGTTCCGGCGGTCAGGCCGAGGGCGAGCGCACCTGTCACCAGCGCGGCGGCGATTCTGCCGTTCGTCTGCTTGAGCTTCATGCGGAACGTCTCCTTTTTCGCGTCCGGAAGGAAGGACCGGGAAGACAGCCGGCGCAGGCTGCGGGCTTCCCGCGGACGACGATGGGGGTCGCGAGGCCCCGGACGGCGCCGCCATACCGTCAAGTCACCCGATAAGCGCACGGGAGTGCGAGCTGTACGCGGGATGCGAACCCCAGAACGGGCAGCCGGGTGACGTGGCCGTGCACGGGCAGCGGGCCTACGTGACCGGTGCACGGGCAGCGGCGGCTGCGGGCCGGGAGGCGGACCGGTCGGTGGAACGGGCGGCGCGGTGAGACGGGCGCGGCGCGGTGAGACGGCCGACGGCCGGTGCTCAGCCGCCCGCCACCGGCTCGGCCGTGACGACCACATTGTTGAGGTAGCCGCCGTGTTCCGGTTCGTACGGGGGCGCACAGGTGATGAGGGCGAGCGACGGCGGACCGTCGCGCCGGAAGGTGTGGTCGGGCAGCTCGTCCTTGGGGACGGTGGTCCTGGCGGTGACCCGGTAGCGGAACGACGCGCCCGACTCCCGCCGGACGGTCACCGTGTCGCCCTCCCGCACCTCGTAGAGGGCGGCGAACGCGCCGAGGTCGCCGGTGCGGGCGTCGACGTGGCCCATCAGGACGGCGGAGCCCGACGCCGAGCCGGGCGCCGCGCCGAAGCGGTACCAACCGGCCTCGGACGGGTCGTCGGGCACCTCCGCGGCGCCGTCCGGCTCCACGCCGACCGGGACCACCCCGGCGTCCATGCCGGCCCGTCCTGCCGTCACCCGCACCGGCGGATCGGCCGCGGCAGCCGCGGCCGAGGACGACGCGGCCGAGGACGACGGATTCGCGGAGGACGGGGCGGCGCTGCCGTCCTCCGAGCCGGCGCGCGGGGAGGCGGGGGCCGGGGCGCCGAAGTCGTCGGGGGCGTCCTCGCCGGTGCGCGAGAAGCCGATCAGCAGCGCGACGACGGCCAGCGCCAGCAGCGCCGCCCCCGCGAGGGTGCGGCGCGGAACGGGACGCCGTGTCGGCATCATGCTCCTCCTTGACGGCCCCCGGTCGGCTGCGCAGGCGCTACTGCGGAGCCGACCGGGGCGGGGACGGTTCCCCGGCCGGGGCCCGGGGGCCGGCCGGCCGGGGAAGCGGGCGGACGAGCCCGCGGCGGGTCAGCCGCGCCCGGTGACCCGGCGCCGGGCGATCAGTACACCGCCGGCGAGGGCGAGTACCCCGGCCCCGCCCCAGGCGGCCCATGCCTCGGAGGAGTTCGTCGCCGCGGCGCCGCTCTCCCCGGCGTCCACCGAGTCCGGTGCGGAGTGCATGCCGCTGAGCGACTGGACCGCCAGGTCCAGGTTCTCGTCCTCGGCACTGCCCCAGGCGTACACCACGTTGCTGGTGCCCTCCTTGAGTTCCAGGTCGGCCGGGCCGATCACCACGTCCTCCGTTCCGGCCAGGGTCACGTCGGCCTCGACGGTTCCGGCGTCCACCTCACCGGTCTCCTCGCCGGGGTTCTCCAGACCCTCGAAGATCGGGGCGCCCCCGGCGCGGACGTCCACCGCGGGTGCGGCGGCGACGTGCCGGACGGTCAGCCGGGACTTCCCGGCCGCCACCTCGTCCACGTCGTTGACGAACGCGGTGAGCTGCGGCTCCCCGTCGGCCGAGAGGTGCGCGGCGACGGTGGCGTTCGCCCCTGCCGGTACCTCGACCTCCTTGGCGATTGCGGGGTCGTCCGCCTCGGGGTCGGCACCCGCCTCGAAGACCTCCAGTTCGTAGGTGCCGGCGTCCAGGGTCTGCGGCTCGGTGACGGTTCCCGGCTCGAAGTCCGGCAGCAACTCGTCGCCGTTGGCGTAGACGTCCACGGTCATGCCGGGGACGCCGTGGAAGACCGAGACCATCGCCTGGTCGTCGGTGGCGCCGTGGCTGTCGGCTCCGGCGGGGGCCGTGGCCAGGGCCAGGGAGCAGGTTCCCACGGCAGCCACGATCGCTGCGGCGGTACGCGTGTTCAGCATCGCTCTTCCCTTCACGTTGGACCGATCCCCGGGTTGTCGGTCGGATCGGTTCTTCCGTCGGTCGTCGGAACGGTGTCGGTCGGTGGTGGCTGGTCGGTCGTCGGAGCCGGGTGGTCTGTCGGAGGGCGGGGGGCGGGGGGCGGGGGCAGCAGGGGGAGGGGGAACGGCGCGGCGGGCCGGGGGCCGCCCGTCAGTGCTTGTGCCGGTCCGCTGCCGCCGGGGCCGTCCGCCCGTCGGCCGAGTCGCGGGAGCTTGAGGTGAGCGAGGAGCGGGCGGAGGCGCCCACCGCCGGAGCGGACGTCCCGGCGGGGTCCGGCGAGTCGTGGTGCCCGTGCTGCTCACGGGCCGCTGCCTCCGGATGCCTGCTGCGCCAGTAAGGATTGTCGTGCGGGAGTCCGCCGCTGACCCGCCCGTACATGCCGAAGGTGAGGATGATCAGGCCCATGAGGAAGCTGAAGATCACATTGGGCATCCGGAACGCCAGGATGTTGGCGTCCCGCTCCAGCACGATCAGGTTGGCGAAGCCGCTGACGATGAACAGGGCACCGATCGTCATGTTGAGCGTGGAGGCGAAGTTGCCGCCGATGACGGCACCGGCGATGAGCAGCAGACCGACCACCACCGAGATCGTGCTCAGCAGGCCGTTGCTGGACAGTCCCGCGATCCGCTGGCCCGTGGTGTCGAAGAAGGCCAGCCGGTCGAGGAATCCGAGAACGCCGAACGCGAGCAGGATCAGCCCGCTGAGCGCCGCGCCGACGCGATAGACGGTGGTGAGCCGGTGGTCCACCGGCAGTTCGTCGCTGAGTTGCATGACGGGCTCTCCTTCTCCGGCGGGCGGCGCACCGCGCTCGCCCGGTCAGACCCCCGCCGTCGCCCGGCCCCCGGCCCGGGGACCGGGGAGGAGGGGACCGGCGGCGTGGGGGTGCGGGGACGGCCCGGACTCGGGTGCCTCCGCCGGGGCCGCGCGCAGGCGGAGCATCCCGCGGCGGATGTGGCTCTTGACGGTGCCGAGCGGCAGTCCGGTCCGCTCCGCGATCCGGGCATGGCTGAGCCCGGCGTAGAAGGCCAGACAGAGGAGCCGGCGCTGGACGGACGCGAGCACGGCCAGTTCGCGGGTGACGAGCATCCGGTCGAGCACGGCCTCGTGGGGCAGGGCGGTCCGCTCGGCGGCGGAGTGCGGGGCCAGGGCGCCGAGTGCCTCGGTCACCGCGCGGCGGCGGGTGCGTGCGGTGAGGGCGTCGGCCGTCTTCCTGCGGGTGATCCCGACAAGCCAGCCGCCGAAAGTGCCGCGGTCGGGGCGGAAGTTCTCCCTGCCGCGCCAGGCGGCCAAGAACACCTGCTGGGTGACGTCCTCGGCCTCGACCGGGTCGCCCAGGGAGCGGTGGGCGAGGCTGTGCACCAGCGCGCCCCAGCGGTCGTAGGCGGCAGCCAGGGCCCGTTCGTCGCCGCGGACGAGCGCGCTCGCCGTCTCGCCGTCGTCGGACGGGCCGCCTCCGAACAGGCCGTTCCCGGGCCCGGGAACAGGACGGGAGGGGCGGCGAACCGCGGCTGTGGCCACCATGGGATAGCTCCTTCCACCGGATGCTGCCAGGGCGGTCCGGCGGCGTCCGTCCCCCTCCCCCCGCTCGGGGCGGTCCGGCGGCGTCCGTCCCCCTCCCCCCGCTCGGGGCGGTCCGGCGGCGTCCGTCCCCCTCCCCCCGCTCGGGGCGGTCCGTCCGCGACACCACCACCGGACGGACGGGCCGTCCGGTGATTACACCGTCGAACGGCGCCGAGCGGCCGGCAACCTGCATCGTTTGTGCGTCGTATAGTCGGGGCCATGGCGAGCGACCGGGGAAGCGACGCGACCGTCCCGAATCCGCCGGGTCTGAACACCGGCGCGGTGGCCCGGCGGCTGGGCGTCGCGCCCACCACGGTGCGGTCCTGGGACCGGCGCTACGGGATCGGCCCCGCGGTGCGGGACGACGGGCGGCACCGCCGCTGGACCCCGCGGGACATCGCCGTGCTGGAGCACATGTGCCGGCTGACATCGGCCGGTGTACCGCCCGCCGAGGCCGCCCGGCAGGCTCGCGCCACCTTTCTCCAGCACTCGTCGGCCGGGGCCGGGGCCGAACACGGCCCCGGCCGCCCGGCGTCCGAGCGCCCGGCCCGCCCTCACGGCCACGCCGACACGCCGCCACCCGTTCGCCCGTCCGGCACACCGGCCGCGCCCACCGCACCGGGGACGCCTTCGCGGGACGCCTCCGCCCCGGACAACCGGCCGGCCCCGGGCCCGCCTCCCCCGGCGGGCGCTGCGTCGGACGACCCGGCCGCGCCCTCGGGTCCGCTCGCGCAACCACCGCCCCCCGGAACCGTCCGCGGCCGCGAACCCGCCTCACCGAGCGCCCCCGGCACCAGCACCGACGACAGCAGCGGGAACGACGACGCGGAGGCGTATCCCGGGAGTGAAGCGAGTCCGTCCGGGGGCAGCCGCCACCTGCCCCTGGGGGACGTCCGCCAGGAGTGCCGCGGACTGGCGAACGCGGCGATACGGCTCGACTCCCCGGCGCTGGACGTGACACTCGACGCGGCGGTCGCCGAACACGGACTCCTGGTCTCCTGGGACGAGGTGATCACGCCCGCGCTGCGTGCCGTGGGCCGCAAGTGGGCCTCCTACGGGGAGCGTTACGTCGAAGTGGAGCACCTGCTCTCCTGGCACATCTCCTCCTTGCTGCGCCGCTCCGTCCCCTCTCGCGGGGCGGGGGGCAGCACCGGGCCGCCGGCCCTGCTCGCGTGCATGCCGGGCGAGATGCACTCGCTCCCCCTGGAGGCCCTGGCCGCCCTGCTCGACGAACACCGCGCTCCAGTGCGGATGTTCGGAGCCGCGGTGCCGGCACCCGCGCTCGACGAGGCGGTGCGGAGGACGGGCCCGGCCGCCGTGGTGCTCTGGTCCCAGTCGCGGAGGACCGCCGACCGCGACCTCGTCCAGCGCCTGCACGCCACCACGTGGGGTGTGCGCGGCGCACGCCTGCGTCCGGCGCTCCTGCCCGCCGGACCGGGCTGGGCGGGCGGGCGGACACCCCCGGGCACCACCCGGCTCCGCAGCCTCGGCGAAGCACTGGAGACCCTCCTCGCACTCCCGTCCCTCCGTCCGCCCGATCGGGCCGGTTCGCCGACAGGCTCCGCCACGCGGGCGAATCACCGTGAATCGCCGGGCCGCAGCGCGTAGTTTCGTGTCCGGCCCCTCCCGAATCCGACTCCCCTCCCCCTCCCGAGAGGCAGCACCAGGATGGCGAACCACTGCGGGCAGCAGCGGGACTCCGCGGACGTGCTGGTCCTCGGCGCCGGCGCGGCGGGACTCGCCTGCGCGGCCGACCTGACCACCGCCGGACTCCAGGTACGCGTGCTGGAGGCCTCGGACGGGGTCGGCGGCCGGATGCGGACGGACCGGGTGGACGGTTTCGTGCTCGACCGCGGCTTCCAGGTGTTCAACACCTCCTATCCACAGGTGAAGCGGCGGCTGCGCCTGCCCGCGCTGAAGCTGCGCCCGTTCACCCCGGGGGTGCTGGTGCACACCGAGGGCGGGCTGCTGCGCTTCACCGATCCGACCCGCCGCCCCCGGCAGGCCGCCGACCTGCTTCCGGGCCGCCTGGCCTCCGGACGTGACCTGCTGGCACTGGGCACGATGTCCGCCCGGGACCTGCTCGGTCCCGCGGCACTGCTCAAGCGCGGCGAGGACCGCACCACCCGGACCGCGATGGCGGCGGCCGGGATCTCGGAGGACCTGGTGGATCGCCTCTTCCGCCCCTTCCTGTCCGGGGTCTTCCTGGAGGACGAGTTGGAGACGAGCAGCCGGTTCTTCCACCTGGTCTGGCGCAGCATGCTGCGCGGCACGCTGTGCCTGCCGTCACGGGGCATCCAAGCCGTCCCGGAGCAGTTGGCCGAGGCGCTGCCGGGGGACGCGGTCACCCTGGAGCACCCGGTCGACACGCTCGTCGAGGACGGGGTGCGTCTCGCCGACGGAACCGAACTGGGGGCGCCGGCCGTGGTGGTGGCCTGCGGTCAGCGGGAGGCGGCGCGGCTGCTGCCGGGGCTGGAGGCGCCCGGGGGCCGGACCGTCACGACCTACTACCACGCGGCTCCGGTGTCGCCGCTGCCCGAGCCGACGCTGATGGTGGACAGCGCGCACCGCTTCCTGAACACCTGCGTGCTGACGGAGGTGTCGGCCGGATTCTCCCCGGACGACCGCGCGCTGGTCGCCACATCCGTGCTGGGGCCCGACCGGGCCGAGGGCCGGGACGCGCTGTGCGGGGCGCTCGCCGAGGTGTACGGCGCGGACACCGGCAGCTGGGATCTGCTGGCCGCGCGCACAGTGGCCGACGCGCTGCCCGTGATGCGTCCGCCCTGGCCGCTGAGCCGCGGCACCCGGTACGGCGCGGGCCGGTACGTCTGCGGGGACCACCGGGCCACGGGCTCGGTGCAGGGCGCGCTGGCCTCCGGGTCCAGGGCCGCCCGCGAGGTGCTGGCCGACCTGGCGGCCGGGGCCGCCCCGCGGGCGGGGAACGGGCGTTCCTGAGAGTCGGCATCGGGTGCGTTCCATGTGATTCCTTCACCCATCGGATTATCACTCAGGGTGAAACGCGGCGGAGCCGTTCCCTCCGGCTCGTTCGGCCGCTAGCTTCTCCTCGAACGTGTTCGCAAGCCGAACACTGCAACCCCCACGCCGGACAGCTCTACTCCCGTCGTTGCACCACGGAAGGACTGCCTGTGCCCTCATCCATTCGCGGCATCCGCGGCATCCGCGGCAGACACCGTACCCTGGCCGCACTCGCCGCCGCCGCACTCGCCACCCCCCTGCTGGTCGCCACCACCGCGGCCCCGGCCGCCGCGGAGGGCGACCCCGCCCGCGAAGGCCAGAAGCTCGCCGGGCAACTCGTCAAGAAGACGAACGCCCGGAGCGCCATGAAGCACGTCAGGGCGTTCCAGTCGATCGCCGACGCCAGGGACGACAACCGGGCGGCCGGCACCCGCGGGCACGAGCTGTCCGCCAAGTACGCCGGCACGCTGCTCAAGCTCGCCGGCTACGAGGTGACCTACCAGGACTTCGAGTTCACCTTCCGCGAGACGGTCGCCGAGCGGCTGACGGTGCTCGGTCCGGACGAGCGGGACGTGCCGATCACGCTCATGACCTACACCGACAGCACCCCCGAGGGCGGCATCGAGGCGCCGCTCGCCGAGGTGCCGATCGACGAGGACGGCACGACCGGCTGCACCGCGGAGGACTTCGCCGCCGGTGTGTTCGACGGCCGGATCGCACTCGTCCAGCGCGGTGGCTGCACCTTCGCCGAGAAGCAGGCCGCCGCCGCGGAGGCCGGTGCCGCCGGCGCCCTGATCTACAACAACACCGAGGGCGAGCTGAACGGGACGCTGGGCGACGCGGACGCCGCCCGGGTGCCCACCGGCGGGCTCAGCCAGGCGGACGGCGACGCGCTGTCCGAGCAGGTCGCGGCGGGTGAGGTGTCGGTGAACCTGGAGCTGATCGAGTTCCAGGAGGAGCGCACCACCCCGAACGTCATCGCCGAGACCCGCGGCGGGGACCCGGACAACGTCGTGATGCTGGGCGCGCACCTGGACTCGGTAGCCGACGGCCCCGGTATCAACGACAACGCCTCCGGCTCGGCGGGCATCCTGGAGTCGGCGCTCCAGTACGCGAAGGCCACCAAGCAGTGGCACCCGCGGGCGAAGCAGCCGGCGAACAAGGTCAGGTTCGCCCTGTGGAGCGCCGAGGAACTCGGCCTCCAGGGCGCCGAGCACTACGTCTCGGACCTGAGCGACGCGGAGCGCGCACGCATCGCGCTGTACCTGAACTTCGACATGATCGCCTCGCCGAACTACGGCCTGTTCGTGTACGACGGCGACGACTCGGACGGTGTCGGCGAGGGTCCGGGCCCGGAGGGATCGGCGCAGCTGGAGTACGGCATCAACACGTTCATCACGTCACGCGGGGAGGAACCGCGCGGCACCGACTTCACCGGGCGTTCCGACTACGGGCCGTTCATCGAGGCCGGCATCCCCTCCGGCGGCACCTTCACCGGCGCCGAGGGCATCAAGACCGAGGCCCAGCAGAAGCTGTGGGGCGGCGAGGCCGGGGAACCGTACGACGCCTGCTACCACCTGGCCTGCGACGACCTCGGGAACATCGACACCACGGCGTTCGACGTGAACATCAAGGTGATCGCGGACGCCGTCGGCACCTACGCCTGGAGCACCGACGCGCTGGACGCGGAGGTCCCCTTCGTCCCGACCGACGGCGACGAGGGCAGCGGAGGCGGCCTGCACGACGGCCACGACCACGAGCGCGCAGCGGAATAGCACCGGCAGTCGTCGGGCGGATCGGCCGGGACGCGTGACGCGACTCCGGCCGGCCCGCCCGACGCGTCCCGGCCCGGCGCGCGTGGCATCCGCACTCCCGCCCCGCACCGACGCTCCCGGCACGGCAGGGCGCCGGGCGGACCCCGGCCGGGCCACCGGTCCGTACCGGGATGCGGGCAATGGCCGCTTTTGCTCGGGCGTGACAGGGCTGCACCCGAAGCCTCCGGCCCGGTAGGCTTTCCGTGTGATCTTCAAGCGAATCGGAAACGGTCGGCCGTATCCCGACCACGGCCGGGACAGCACCCGCCAGTGGGCGGATGTTGCCCCTCGCCCGGTGCGCCTTGACCAACTGGTCACCACCAAGGGCCAGCTCGACCTGGAAACGCTGCTCGCCGAGGACTCCACCTTCTACGGCGACCTTTTCGCCCACGTCGTGAAGTGGCGGGGCGACCTCTATTTGGAGGACGGGCTGCACCGCGCGGTCCGGGCCGCGCTCCAGCAGCGCCAGGTGCTGCACGCGAGAGTGCTCGAACTCGGCTGAGCCCGGCCGTCCCACCTCCCCGCGGCTCGTCCGGGCTCCGGCGGTCAGCGCCACGGCGCCGTACGGCCCCGCGCGGGGCCGTACGGCCGACAATGTGCCCCTTTGGGGTTGGCTTGCCCCGCATCCATTGATCATTTAGTAGGCACTGTTCGTCCGCCGGGCTACCCTGCGCATATGAGCATGCTGACGCCCCCTGGCATGGGCGGTGAGTACCGCATCACGGGTGACCGCTACCCCCGTATGCGACGGCCCCGCGGCCGCCGCAGACTCGTTCTGGGCTCCCTCGCCACGGTCACCGCCCTGGGCCTGGCGGCCTGGGGGACGGTCCAGCTCGTCGACGTCTTCACCGGAGGGGGCGGCAGTACGCGAGTGAGCGCCGCCGCGAACGAGTGCAAGCCTTCGGTCGCCCCCGCCGAGCAGAACGGACCGGAGCGCCCCGAGGCGGCGCCCGAGCCGGACGCCGTCACGGTGAACGTCTACAACGCCACGCCCCGCAGCGGCCTGGCCCAGAAGACGGCCGACGCGCTGGAGAAACGCGGCTTCACGATCGGCGAGATCGACAACGCCCCGCCGGAGCTGGACAAGAAGGTGAAGACGACCGGCCTGCTGTTCGGCACCCCGGAAAGCAGGGAGCAGGGCGCCTTGGCCGTGCTCGCCGCCCACCTGGACGACCCGGAGGTCGAGACGGACGCCGCTCGCGAGGGCAAGGCCGCGAAGAGCGTCGACCTGGTGCTCGGCGACAAGTGGAAGGCGCTGGCCGCGCCGCAGAGCGCCGCCAGCGCCGTGGCCGCCCTGACCCAGCCCGCGCCCTCTCCCTCCGCGACCCCCTGCTGAACCGCGGGTCCCGCCGGTCCGCCCCGGCGATCCGGGGCGGACCGGCCGCTCAGCCCGCGGTGCCGTACATCCGGTCGCCCGCGTCGCCGAGCCCCGGCACGATGTAGCCGACGTCGTTGAGCCGCTCGTCGACGGCGGCCGTCACCACCGTCACCGGGGTGCCGGACAGCTCGCGCTCCATCAGCTCGACGCCCTCCGGCGCGGCCAGCAGGCAGATCGCCGTGACGTCGTCCGCGCCGCGCGAGATCAGCTCCCGGATCGCCGCGACGAGGGTGCCGCCGGTGGCAAGCATCGGGTCCAGCACGTAGACCTGGCGTCCGGAGAGGTCGTCCGGCATCCGGGTCGCGTAGGTGGACGCCTGGAGCGTCTCCTCGTCGCGGATCATGCCCAGGAAGCCGACCTCGGCGGTGGGCAGCAGCCGCACCATCCCGTCGAGCATGCCGAGGCCGGCCCGCAGGATCGGCACCACGAGCGGCTTCGGGTGCGACAGCCGCACCCCGGTGGTCGCCGTGACCGGGGTGCGGATGTCGACCTGCGCCGTGCGCACGTCCCGGGTGGCCTCGTAGGCGAGCAGGGTCACCAACTCGTCGGCCAGCCGGCGGAATGTGGGGGAGTCGGTGCGCTCATCGCGCAGCGTGGTGAGTTTGTGTGCCACCAGCGGGTGGTCGACGACGTGGGTCCGCATCCTTCGACAGTATCCGAGCGCCCTGTGACCAGGGTCCCTGCGGTGGCACGAAGGCACGGGCACGGGGGAGACTGGGGGCACACGCCGGAGGTGAGGCCCTATGTCCAGCCCCAGGGAACGCGGTCTGGCCAGCGGTTCGGTGGACGCGGACCGCCTGCGCAAGCGGGCGCTGTTCCTGCGTGAGTTGAGCGAGGCCAAGGCGCTGCGCGAGCGGGTGCAGCCGCGCCGCGCCCGGGCCGCCCGGATGCGCCAGCAGATGCGGATGCGCACTTTCCGGTGGTGAGCGAACGGCCGTCCGGCGCCCGGTTCCGGCGCTCCGGAAGGTCCCGGCCCGGCAACGGGCGCACAACCGATCCGCAAACACCGGCCCGACTCATGGCCGAAGACCTCTCGCCGGGCGGTTGTTTCTGTCACGATTCCGGTGGAGCGGGGCGTCGCCCCTCTTGAGCACTCGGGAACGCCGGAAACCAGTGGGAGAGTCACGGTGTACTTCGCCGCACTGCTCGCGCGCACCGAAGAGGGTTGGGCAGCGAGCGACACGGAACTGGACGAAGTGGAGACCCTCGCCGATCTCGCCGACCTCGCCCGCGAGGCGGCGGGCGAGGACGAGACGGTGCTGATCTGCATCGAGCAGGAAGGTGTGTGGTTCGGTGTCGTCCGGGTGGACGGCGAGGACGACCCGCGTATCTACGTATCCAACGCAGCGGCCGCCGCCCGCAGCTCGTACGGCGAGATCCTCCTCACCGACGAGCTGCTGGGCCGCGACCCGGAGGGCCCCGAGGACCTGGACAGCCTCGTCGACCTCGACGGCACCGAGGACGGCGAACCGGACGGGAGCGGCGGTGCCGACTCCGCCGAGGACCCGGCCGGCGGCGCCGCAGCGCCCGAGGGACCGGTCGGGGACGTCGCGCTGCTGTCCGACCTCGGCATGGAGGAGAAGGCGCTGCTGTCCCTTCCCCCGGAGGAGGCGATCGGCGAGATCGCCGACGCTCTCGGCTGCACGGACGTGCTGGAGGCGGTCCGGTGACCGGGTGAGACTGGGTTCATGACGTACGACCCCCTGCGCGACCCCTGGACCGCGAGCATGCGGCTCGCACTCACCGAGGCGTCGCTGGCCGCCGCGGCCGGCGACGTCCCGGTCGGTGCCGTGGTCCTGGCGCCGGACGCGACGGTCGTCGGCCACGGCCGTAACGCCCGGGAGGCGTCCGGCGACCCCACGGCGCACGCCGAGGTGCTCGCGCTGCGGCAGGCGGCCGCCGCCCTCGGCGAGTGGCGGCTGTCCGGCTGCACCCTGGTCGTCACCCTGGAGCCGTGCACCATGTGCGCGGGCGCCCTGGTGCTGGCCCGCGTCGACCGGGTCGTCTACGGCGCCGCCGACCCGAAGGCGGGAGCCGCCGGTTCGCTGTGGGACGTGGTGCGCGACCGCCGGCTCAACCACCGCCCGGAGGTGATCGCCGGCCTGCTCGGCGAGGAGTGCGGGTCCCTGCTCACCGGCTTCTTCCGGGACCGCTCGGGGGCGGATTTCGGCACACGGCCCCCCGTGGGCTAAGCTTGCTCACGGTAGCGTGTCCGAGCGGCCGAAGGAGCTCGCCTCGAAAGCGAGTGAGGGGGCAACTCCTCCGTGGGTTCAAATCCCACCGCTACCGCTCTCAAGCAGCGCGAACGAAGGGCCGGACCCGGCAGGGTCCGGCCCTTCGCCGTACGTGCGCCGCCGCCCGTCCCCGGCAAGGCCCCTCCGCAGCGCCCTGCCTCGTGCGGCCCTCCTCCCCGCTCCCGTGCCCTACATCCCGGCCCCACTGGCCGGCGGCTGCGGTCCGCGGACCGCACAACCCCCGCCCGTTCCACGGTTCACCGCTTTCACACCTCCCAATTACCCGGCGAAGAGCACCGCTTGGCGGCGCTTTGCCCCAACATGTCCGGATCGCGGCACGCGATCATCCGGTTAGACTCGCGCGACTGCACAGCAGATCACGGCAGCCCCGGGGAGGCGGCGACGGTGGACATCAAGAAGATCGCGCTCTACATCGTCATCGTCTTCGTGCTGTACACGATCATCACCTCACCCACCCGCGCGGCGGATTTCGTCCTGGTCGGATTCGAGGGCATCTCCAGCGCGGCGCAGGGCGTCGGCGACTTCATGACCGAACTCGTCAACTGAGGACCGCCGGCCGCTCCGGCCGATTAGCCCAGCCGATCGATTCTCCACCGAACGGCCCCCACCGGGAAGCACCGAGCCCGGCGGGGGCCGCTTCCGTGTCCGGGGCCCATCAACACGGAGTCATGCGGTGCTTGCTTATCGCGGCCATGAATTGTGATGCTATGACCGCTTTTGCAGGCTGATGACACAGGAAAGGGGTGGGGAGACGTGGCGGCGACGCAGACCCGCGAGAGCCGCAGTGCCACGACCAGGGCGCTGACCCAGGCCCTGTTCGCACAGTTGTCGGAGCAGCGGCCGGGCACCGCGGAGCACGACCGGGTACGCGGCGCCCTCATCGAGGCGAACATCCCGCTGGTGCGCTACGTCGCCGCGCGCTTTCGCAGTCGCAATGAGCCGATGGACGACGTCGTCCAGGTCGGCACCATCGGGCTGATCAACGCCATCGACCGGTTCGACCCCCACCGCGGGGTCCAGTTCCCCACCTTCGCGATGCCCACGGTCGTCGGCGAGATCCGGCGCTACTTCCGCGACAACGTGCGCAGCGTGCACGTGCCGCGCCGGTTGCACGAGATGTGGACGCAGGTGAGCGCCGCCACCGAGGACCTGACGGTGCAGCACGGCCGCTCGCCCACCACCGCGGAGATCGCCGAGCGGCTCCAGCTCTCCGAGGAGGAGATCCTGGCCTGCATCGAGGCCGGCCGCGCCTACCGGCCGACGTCCCTGGAGGCCGCCCAGGAGCGCGAGGACGGCCGCCCCGGCATCATCGACCGGCTCGGCTACGAGGACCCCGCCCTGGACGGCGTGGAGCACCGCGCACTGGTGCGCCACCTGCTCGTCCAGTTGCCCGAGCGGGAGCAGCGCATCCTGCTGCTGCGGTACTACGGCAATCTGACCCAGTCGCAGATCAGCGACGAACTGGGCGTCTCGCAGATGCACGTGTCCCGGTTGCTGTCCCGGAGCTTCGCGCGCTTGCGCGCCGCGAACACCATCGACGCCTGACGGCCGGCGCTTCATCAGTTCGAGCGATCGGGATCACGCCAACCCCGGCCGACCTGTGCAGTTTTATCGACATGGCACTACATCGCGTTGCTGACTTGTGACATTCTGCGAGAACCGCGTTTGCGACGGCGGCAGTGCCGGTATTCAGGTGAGGGTGCTGTCTCGTCCCGTAGGCAGTCGCTGCGACCCGTCCGCGACCCAAGGGGGTGGCATGTCCGTAGAACTGGGCAGCTCGAAGGTGCTCACCGACGTGATCAGTACCGAAGCACCGCACAACGGCCTGTCGGATGCCGAGGTTTCCCGACTCGAGGACCCCTCGTTGCTCTCCGGCCCCCCGGTCCCCGGCGCCCCGGAGGCGGCTCCCGTGCTGCTGTCCGGGCTCCCGGGCCTGCCCGGCGGTCTCGGGGAGCCGGGTGCCGCCGGTGGCTCGGCCGCGCTGAACTCCGCCGGCGCGGCGCCCGTTCCGGCGGACGGCGGTCCCCTCGACACCCGGACGCTCTCCCGCTCGCTCTTCCTGCGGCTCGCCACACTGGGGCCGGACAGCACCGAACGCGCCTACGTGCGGGACACCCTGATCGAGCTGAACCTTCCGCTGGTGCGCTACGCCGCCGCCCGGTTCCGCAGCCGCAACGAGCCGATGGAGGACATCGTCCAGGTCGGCACGATCGGGCTCATCAAGGCCATCGACCGTTTCGACTGCGAACGCGGCGTCGAGTTCCCGACGTTCGCGATGCCGACGGTCGTCGGGGAGATCAAGCGCTTCTTCCGCGACACCTCGTGGTCGGTCCGGGTCCCCCGCCGGCTCCAGGAGCTGCGGCTGGCGCTGACCAAGGCCAGCGACGACCTCTCCCAGCAGCTCGACCGCTCGCCCACCGTCCCCGAACTCGCCGCCTGCCTCGGGGTGTCGGAGGAGGACGTGGTGGACGGCCTGGCCGTGGGCAACGCCTACACGGCCAGCTCGCTCGACTCCCCCTCCCTGGAGGAGGACGGCAGCGAGGGCTCGCTCGCGGACAGACTCGGCTACGAGGACGCCGCGCTGGAGGGCGTCGAGTACCGCGAGTCGCTCAAACCGCTGCTGGCCCGGCTGCCTTCCCGGGAGCGGCAGATCATCATGCTCCGCTTCTTCGGCAACATGACCCAGTCGCAGATCGGTGAAGAGGTCGGCATCTCGCAGATGCACGTCTCCCGGCTGCTGACCCGCACCCTCGCCCAGCTGCGGCAGGGGCTCGTCTCGGAGGAGTGACGGCCCGCTCCACTCACCGGCAGAGGAACTCCACCGCTCGATCGAGCCCGTACCCCCGCAGCCGGCCGCCCGCACGGCACCGCCACCGGACGGCAGCAGGCGTACGGGCCGCACGTCGTCGGCAGGACGCCCGCACGGGCGTGCCCCTACCGACCGACGGCGGTTCGTCGTGCGCCGCCGCAGGAGCGGCGCTCACGCGGCCCGGTCAGCGACGCCTACCCGCTCGGCACCGCTTTCATCCCCGCGTACGTGCCCGTCCCCGCGGGGGGGGCACGCCGCGACGGGCCCCGGCCGGATCAGGTCAGGAGACGGCGATCCAGGCCACCACGGCGACCACGGCGATCGCCACGACCACGGCGGCGATCAGGCCGATCCGGGGTCCCCCGGCGGCGGCCGGAGCCGCCGGGCGCTGCGGCGCGCCCTCGTCGACGAAGGCGCGGAACATCTGGGTGTTGCCGGCCGGGTCCGGGTTGCCCTCGGGGCCCTGCGGGTTCTGGGGATTGTGAGCCATGTGCGCGACCTTAGCGAACCCGCCGAGCCGACGGCATCCCCGGTCGCTTTAAGCATTATTTGCCCGCGCGGCCCGGTTTCGGCTTGGTACCGACTCCCCCTCGTCCGTATAGTTGCTTAGAGCAACAAACTATGGAGGAACTCAGGGTGAGCACCACGACAGCGGAGACTCTCGGTCCACCGAAGGGCGCCGAAACACCGGGAATGACCCACCGGCAGATCATGGAGGCGCTCTCCGGCCTTCTGCTGGGCATGTTCGTCGCGATCCTGTCGTCGACGGTGGTCTCGAACGCGCTGCCCGAGATCATCGCCGACCTCGGCGGCGGTCAGGGCGCGTACACCTGGGTGGTCACCGCGTCCCTGCTGACGATGACGGCCTCCGTCCCGCTGTGGGGCAAGCTCGCGGACCTCTTCAGCAAGAAGCTGCTGGTCCAGATAGCCATCGTGGTCTTCGTCCTCGCCTCCGCGGGCGCCGGGCTGTCGCAGTCGACCTCGACGCTCATCGGGTTCCGCGCCGTGCAGGGCCTCGGAGTCGGCGGACTCGTCGCCCTCGCCCAGGTGATCCTGGCCGCGATGATCTCCCCACGGGAGCGCGGGCGCTACAGCGGCTACCTCGGCGCCACCTTCGCGGTGGCCACCGTCGGCGGGCCGCTGCTCGGCGGGGTCATCACCGACGCCTCCTGGCTCGGCTGGCGCTGGTGCTTCTACGTCGGCGTCCCCTTCGCCGTCGCCGCCTTGATCGTCCTCCAGAAGACCCTCAACCTGCCGGTGGTCCGCCGGGAAGGCGTCCGGATCGACTGGGCCGGCGCGCTGCTGATGGCCTCTTCGGTCTCGCTGCTGCTGATCTGGGTGACACTCGCCGGCGACTCGTACGCCTGGATGTCCTGGCAGACCGTCACCATGATCGCGGGTGCACTGCTGCTCGGCGCCCTCTTCCTGGTCGTCGAGCAGCGGGCGGCCGAGCCGATCATGCCACTGCGGCTGTTCCGGAACCGCACCATCACCCTGACCGCGCTGGCCTCGATGTTCGTCGGTATCGCGATGTTCGGCGCGACCATCTTCCTCAGCCAGTACTTCCAGCTCGCCCGCGGCCACTCGCCCACCGAATCCGGGCTGATGACGATCCCGATGATCGCCGGACTCTTCCTCTCCTCCACGGCCTCCGGCCTGATCATCACCCGTAACGGCCGCTGGAAGGTGTGGCTGGTGACCGGAGCCGTCGGTGTCACCGCGGGCCTCGGCCTGCTGGGCACCATGCGCCACGACACCCCGTACTGGCACGTGGCCGTCTTCATGGCCATGCTCGGACTGGGCATCGGCATGATGATGCAGAACCTGGTGCTGGCGACCCAGAACCAGGTCTCGCCGGCCGACCTCGGCGCGGCCAGCTCCGTGGTCACCTTCTTCCGCTCGCTCGGCGGCGCGGTGGGCGTCTCCGCCCTCGGGGCCGTGCTGGCCACCCGGATCAGCGGCTACGTCGAGGACGGACTCAGCAAGGCCGGCATTCCGGCCGGCGGCGCCGCGGACGGCGGCATCCCCGACCTCGACACGCTCCCCGGCCCGGTCAGGGCCGTCGTCGAGAGCGCGTACGGGCACGGCATCGCGGACATCTATCTGTTCGCCGCACCGGCCGCCCTGCTCGCTCTGGTGTGCGTGCTGTGTGTCAAGGAGGTCCCGCTGCGGACCACCTCCGGAATGGAACAGGTCAAAGCGGACTGAGTCCGGAACGGCACCGCACGGCGGCACGAGGCGGGCGGCCCCGGGGTACCTCGCCCCGGGACCGCCCGCCTCGTGCGTGCGCAGAACGCGGCCGCGGCGTACGGGCTTCAGTCCAGCGGGTCGGTGAGGTCGTAGAGCGTGGTGCCGTCCTCCAGCACCACCTCGGTGAAGTGCTCCGCGGCCCAGGCGCCGATCTCCGCCCCCTCACCCCGGTCCGACCCCGGGCCACCGCGCGAACCCGCTCCGTCCGCAACGGCGCCCGGCGGTGCGCCGCCGGGCCCGGGGGACCCCGTACCCTCCGCGTCACCGGAGGCGGCGGACGTCCCGGAGCCGATGAACCAGTGGACGTGCCCCTCGGCCACGTACTCCCTGAACTGCTCCAGGGTCGGCGACGGGTCGCTGCCGTTGAAACCTCCGATAGCCATCACCGGTTCCTCGGTAGCCAGTTGATAGCCGGCACCGCTCTGCGCACCGACGGCCGCAGCCACCCAGGTGAAACGCTCCGCGTCCGTCTCCAGTATTCGCTCGGTCTCCTCACCCACCTCGGCCGAATCCAGCAGTCCCCCGGGGCCGCCACCACGCCCGGGGCCTCCCGTCCCATCCGGGTCGGGCACGTTCCTGCCCGTGCCGTCCCTGCCGGGACCGTTCCCGCCCCCGTCGGGCGCACCCCCGCCCTGGCCGGTGCCGCCCGCGGGCGGCACCCCGCCCGCACCGCCGGCGCCACGGCCGCCGCCGTCCCCGGCGCGCCCCGCGCCGCCCGTCGAAGGTCCGGCAGTGACGAGGGACCCGGTGTGCGGCGTACCGACGGTGTCCACCGCGTAGGCGGCGGGACCGGCCAGCCCGGTCAGCAGGACCGCGAGCAGCACGGTGATCGAGGTTCTGCGGCCGAGCGGGGGACGGCACGCGGCGCGGCGTCGCAGCACGGCAGCGGCCGGCAGCGCCGCCGACGCTGCCACGCCCCCTACGAGCACCGCCCAGCGCAGCCACGGCAACCAGTCCGGGGTCCGCCCCAGCAGTACGAAGGACCAGCCCGCGGTGACCGCCACTGTCAGTGCAAGGAACGCGGCAGCCGAGACCCGGGCGCGCCGTTGCCACAGCAGCGCACCGCCCGAGCCCACCAGAGCGGCGATATAGGGCGCGAGAGCGACGGTGTAGTACTCGTGGAAGATCCCCGCCATGAAGCTGAAGGTCAGCACAGTACTCAACAGCGCACCGCCCCACAGCAGCAGCGCCGCGCGGCCCGGATCGGAGCGCGGTGCACGTCGGGTCACCACCAGGCCGCCGGCCAGCAGCAGCAGTGCGGCCGGCAGCAGCCAGGAGATCTGGCCGCCCGTGGAGTCGCTGAACAGCCGCGCGACGCCCGTCTCCCCCCAGCCGCCTCCGCGCCCGCCGACGCTTCCGGTCTCCTCGCCGTTGAGGCGGCCCAGGCCGTTGTAGCCGAAGGTGAGTTCCAGGAAGCTGTTGCTCTGCGATCCGCCGATGTACGGACGGGATTCGGCCGGCCAGAGTTCGACCAGGGCCACCCACCAACCTGCGGAAAGCACCATCGCCGCCCCTGCGAGGAGTAGCTGCCCGATCCTGCGGCGCAACGGCGCCGGAGCGCAGACCAGGTGGACCAGCACGGCGGCGGGCAGCACCAGCCAGGCCTGGAACGTCTTGGTCAGAAAGGCCGCACCGAAGCAGAGCCCCGCCAGAACCAGCGGCCGGGTGCGGGCTTCCTCCTGCGCCCGCAGGACGCACACCAGCCCGGACACCACCAGCAGGCACAGCAGCGCGTCCGGGTTGTTGAAGCGGAACATCAGCGCGGCGACCGGTGTGAGGGCGAGTACCGCACCGGCGAGCAGGGCCGCGCCGGAGCCGACCCGGCGGCGCATCCCGGCGTAGAGCACGGCCACGGTGGCCACGCCCATGAGCGCCTGCGGCGCCAGGATCTGCCAGGAGCCCAGTCCGAAGAGCCGCACCGAGAGAGCCATCGGCCACAGCGCGCCCGGCGGCTTGTCCACCGTGATGGCGTTGGCAGCGTCCGACGAGCCGAACAAAAAGGCCTGCCAACTCTCGCTGCCCGCCTGGGCAGCTGCCGAGTAGTAGGAGTTGGCATAGCCCGAGGCACCGAGGCCCCAGAAGTGGAGCACCGCGGTGGCCAGCAGGAGAGCGCTCAGGGCGAGGCGCTCGCGTGTCATCGGGAGTCGTGCGGTGCGGAGCCGGGCGCCGCGGCGGGACGTCGTACGGTCTCGGCCGACGGCTGCGGCTCCGGGGACGGCGGCGCTCATGCGGCGTCACCTGCCCGAGCGGGCGGTACGTCGGCCTCGCGACCGGGCAGCGTGCCGACTGCGACACCGGTCGCCGTCCGGGCCGGCCCGGACAACTCCCCGGTCGCCGCGGTGGGCGGCTCATCGATCCGGGCGTCCGGGAAGACCCAGGCGCGCAGGAGGAGGAAGCGGACCACCGTCGCGGCCAGGTTCGCGGTGACCAGGACGGCGAGTTCCGTCCCGCGCCCCGGCTCCGGGGCCGCGCTGTGCAGCGCGAGCAGCGAACCACTGCTCAGGGCCAGGCCGATACCGAACACCACCAGGCCCTGCGCCTGGTGACGGAGCACCCGCCGACGGCCGCGCACCCGGAAGGTGAACCGCCGGTTGGCCGCGGTGTTACCGAGCGCGGCGAGCAGCAGTGCGAGGGCGTTGGCGGCCTGCGGCCCCACGCCCGGTCGGAAGAGGGAGTACAGCGCGAGGTGGGCCAGGGTGCTGAACGCGCCGACCGTGCAGAAACCGATCAACTGCCGAGCTAGTCCGCCCGATACGCCGGCCACGGCGCCGTCACGGGGGTCGTCGCCGAAGGGGCGCCGCAGCCGGTCCACCGGCAGCGCGCCGACGGCCAGCGCTCGGCCCACCCGACGGATCCCGCGCAGGTCTGCGAGTACCGTGCGCCGAATGTCGACCCGGCTGTCGGCGTCGTCGACCCAGTCGACCGGGACCTCGTGGATACGCAGCCCGGCGCGCTCGGCCAGTACCAGCAGCTCCGTGTCGAAGAACCACTCGCGGTCCTCCACCAGCGGGAGCAGCCGGTGGGCCACGTCGGCGCGGACCGCCTTGAACCCGCACTGCGCGTCAGAGAACCGCGCAGCGAGCGAGCTGCGCAGCAGCAGGTTGTAGCCGCGCGAGAGGATCTCGCGCTTCGGCCCCCGGACGACGCGGGAACCACGGGCCAGTCTGCTGCCGATGGCGAGGTCGGAGTGCCCGGAGATGAGCGGGGCGACGAGCGGCAGCAGGGCGTTCAGGCCGGTCGACAGGTCGACGTCCATGTAGGCCAGCACCGGTGCGTCCGAGCCCCGCCACACCGTCCGCAGCGCCCGTCCGCGGCCCTTGGCCGCCAGCCGGACGGCCACCACCTCCGGGTAGCGGTCCGCCAGCTCGACGGCTACCTGCGAAGTGCGGTCGGTGCTCGCGTTGTCGGCGATGGTGATCCGGAAGGGGTAGGGGAACTGCGCGGTGAGGTGGGTGTGCAGCCGGTGCACGCAGCGTTCGAGGGTGTGCTCCTCGTTGTGGACCGGGACGGCGACGTCGAGTACCGGAGCGCCGTCCGGCCCCGGCGTCAGGTGGTCTCGGGCGGGCAGGGCGCCCGGCGGGATGTCGGTTCGCATGGGAACGACCCTGGTCGGCTTGGCTGTCCCACCGGTGTGCGCCGGCTGTGACCCTGCTGTGAGTCCCCGTCGCCCGCCCCCGCAGCGGCTCCCACACATCCGCCCTCCTCGGCGGCCGCCGGCAGCCCGCCCTCCTCGGCAGCCGGGAGCTCGACGGTGAAGACCGTCCGCCCCGGGCTGCTCGCCGCCTCGACCCGACCGCCGTGCGCGTCCACCACCGCGCGGACGATGGCCAGTCCGAGCCCTGTGCTCCCGCGCGCCCGCGAGCGGGAGGCGTCGCCGCGGGCGAAGCGCTCGAAGACGTGCGGCAGCAGGGACTCGGGGATGCCGGGGCCGTCGTCACTCACCCGCAGCACCGCGAGGCCGCCGCGGCGGTGCACTGCCGCGGCGACGGTCGTACCGGCCGGGGTGTGGCTGCGCGCGTTGGCGAGCAGGTTGGCCAGTACCTGATGCAGCCGGTCCGGGTCGCCGCGCACCACTACCGGGACGGACGGCAGTTCCAACCGCCAGTGTCGTCCCACGTCGGCCGCTCGGGCGTCCGCGAGGGCGTCGACGAGGAGCGGCACCAGATCGGTGCGGGCCGATTGCAGTGGACGGCCCCCGTGAGGCGTCGGAGCGCCCTCGTCCAGCCGGGCGAGCAGCAACAGGTCCTCGACCAGGCCCGTCATCCGCACCGCCTCGGCCTCGATACGCCCCAGCGCGTGCGCGGTGTCCGGGCCGGGGCGCTCCGGGCCGCGGCGGGTGAGTTCGGCGTACCCGCGGATGGAGGCCAGGGGGGTGCGCAGCTCGTGCCCCGCGTTCGCCACGAACCTGCGTACCCGGGTCTCGCTGCGCTGGCGGACGTCGAGGGCGGATTCCACGTGTCCGAGCAGCCGGTTCAGGGCGCTGCCGACCTGACCGACCTCGGTACCCGGATCCGTGTCCCGGGCCGGCACCCGTTCGCGCAGCAGGACCTCGCCCTCGTGCAGGGGGAGTTCGGCCACCCGGGTCGCCGTCGCCGCGACCCGGCGCAGCGGCCGGAGTGCGATCCGCACCACGGCCGCGCCGGCGAGTCCGGCAGCCACCAGCCCGGCTGCGGCCACACTCACCTCCGCCGCCACCAACGTGCCCACGGTGTCCTGCACCTCCTCCAGGGGAAGACCGACGAGCGCCTCGCCCTTCTCCGTGGTGACCGCCGCCACCCGGTAGTGCCCGAGGCCGGGCACGTCGACCGTGACCGGTGCGGACACCGGCCGTCGACCGTTCCCGACCGGCGTACCGTTCCGCTCGGCGGTGGAACCGGTGCGGAGGTCGTCAACCACTGCCTCCACCGCTGCGCCGAGCGCCTCCAGTTGCTCCGTGGTGAGGCTGCGGGCGGTGGTGCCCGCACTCCCGCCGTTTGTCCCCGGCTGCACGCTGACCTCACCACGGCTCGCCTCTCCGGCGTCGAGCCGGGCGCCGAGCGTGCCGACCCGCTGGCCACCGGCCGTGACGAAGCCCAGCCGACCGCCGGCACCGGGAGGCTCCGGACCGTCGACCGGCCCGGGCGCGCGGCGGCCGAGGTCGGTCACCTGAGCGTCCAGCTGGTCCTGGAGGTACGAGCGGAGCGCGAGCGTGGTGACCGCGCCGATGACGGTGGCGACCACCGCGAGCAGGAGCACCGCGGAGATGACCAGCCGGGTACGCAGCGATCGGCTTCCCCACCATCCCCGCGTGCGCCGCCCCGGTGGTCGCTCGCGTCCGGTGGTCGGTCCGCCGCTCACTCGGCCGGCCGGATCAGGTATCCCGCGCCGCGGCGGGTGTGGATCATGGGTGACCGGCCCGTGTCGATCTTGCGCCGCAGGTAGGAGATGTACAGCTCGACGACGTTGGCCTGGCCGCCGAAGTCGTACGACCACACCCGGTCCAGGATCTGCGCCTTACCGAGGACCCGACGCGGATTGCGCATCAGGAAGCGCAGCAGTTCGAACTCCGTCGCCGTCAAGCGGATCTCCGTACCGGCCCGCCGCACCTCGTGGCTGTCCTCGTCCAGCACGAGGTCCCCGACCACCAGGAGGGCCTCGTCCACCCGCGCGGTGGCGCCGCTGCGACGCAGCAGGCCGCGCATCCGGGCGACGACCTCCTCCAGACTGAACGGCTTGGTGACGTAGTCGTCACCTCCTGCGGTCAGACCGGCGATCCGGTCCTCGACCGCGTCCTTCGCGGTGAGGAACAGCACCGGAACACCCGGCACCTCCCGCCTGAGCGAGCCCAGCACGGTGAGGCCGTCGGCATCCGGCAGCATCACGTCCAGCACGACAGCGTCCGGACGCCACTCCCGTGCGCAGCGCACGGCCTGCGCCCCGTCGCCCGCGGACCGGGGCGCGAAGCCCTCGTAGCGAAAGGCCATGGTGAGCAGTTCGGCCAGGGTGGCCTCGTCGTCGACGACCAGCACCCGCAGGGGGCTGCCGTCCGGCCGACGCAACAGGGGCGCGGAAGCGTGGTCCATGGGGACAGGCTGGCCGGGGGGAATGAGAGAAAGCTGAGAACGCGCTGTCCACCGGCTGTGAATGCCGCGAGCAGACCCGCAGTCATCGCGGCCCGGGTCCGTTTCCGGCCGGTCCTCGCAGCGCGCCGGACACGGCGTCCCGCCACGGACCGGCGGCGGGACGCCGTTCCCGCAAGCGGCGGAGCCTCCGCAGGCCCTCGGCGCTCGCTCTCACCGTCGCCCGCGGCGAGTGGTCGGTGAGCAGCGTCCCGACCGTGCGGTCATCCTGTTCTGCACGCCGCGGGCCGTCGGCACCGCCGTCCTCCGGGCGCACGGCTCCCCGCCGTGCACCCGCGGGGGAATCCGCACCGCACAGCACCGAAGGCCCAGCAGCAATGCTGCTGGGCCTTCGGCAACGAGTAGCGGGGACAGGATTTGAACCTGCGACCTCTGGGTTATGAGCCCAGCGAGCTACCGAGCTGCTCCACCCCGCGTCGACATGTTCAACTCTACGCGACTCCCGCCACGGAGGGAAATTCACCTCCCCACACGCCGCACGCCATAGATCGCACCTCCCCGCACTGTCACCGAGGGGAAGGGCTTCGGCACTCTCGTCATCGAACCCGGCACGTTGCCCTGACCCGGCCCGCCCGCTCCGCCGACTGGCTCGTCACCGAGACGGTGCCCGGCACCGGCGGGGACCACCGTGCAGCACTGGGCCGCCCAGGACGTCCACCTGTTCGGCGTCGGCCGCGAGGACACGCGGGTCACCGTCGTCACTCTCGGCGAGAGGGGAACGCTGGACACCGCACCGGTCAGGGGCTTCCACAAGACCATGCGGACCGCCCTGCACAAGCTCAGCCACTGAGCCACGAACGCGCGGCGGGCGGCCTCCGGGGCCGGTCCGTGCAGGGGACGGCCCGGCCCGGGTACAGCGACCTGGCGTTCACGAAGCAGCGCGTGGTTGTGCGCAAAGGGTCCACGGACGTCTGTACGGTTCAGGGCATGCTGCGACTTCGCCACCGCGACACGGTCAGCGGTTCAGCGCGTCGGCGAGTTCGCCTTCGCCCTCGGGGCTACACGGCTTCATCACACGAACGCCGCTCGCGGTCACCACAAGGCCGAGGCAGGCGCAGCCGGATCGCCGATGACAGCGCGGCCGGGCTGCCGTCGCGATCCGTCAGCCGGCCACCGGCCGCTGCACCGAGCGCCGTTCCCGCTGTGATCGAACTGGACAGCCAGGCGAACCCCTCCGCCATCGACCCCCGGAGCACGAGGACCTCGACCAGCGAGTGTGCTGAGATCCATAAGCAAGATCATGTGAGGAACTGCGAGAGGCCCCGTCTCTCACCGAGAAAGAAAGGGCCTCTGAACTGCGCGCTCGGCAGGATTCGAACCTGCAACCTTCTGATCCGTAGTCAGATGCTCTATCCGTTAAGCTACGAGCGCTGGACTGTCCGGCGTGTTCCTGCCGGTCGGCGTTGCGGGAACAACATTACATGACCCGTGCCCTGAGGTGAAATCCGTTCAGCAGACCACCCCTGGCCTGCGACGATGCGCCTTCACGACCTCCGACGGACGGGGTGCGGAGCCCTCACGGACGACGCGCTCCGCAGCCGTCGGCGCACTGGTCGGGAGGCTGGTCCATAGAGGCACGGACCCGGAAACGCAAGAGCCCCGACCGGCGTGGTCGGGGCTTTGGCGATCATGAAGATCGAGCGGAGGCTCCGGGATTTGAACCCGGGATGGGGGGTTACCCCAAACCGCATTAGCAGTGCGGCGCCATAGACCAGACTAGGCGAAGCCTCCAGCACACCGCGCGCTCGGCGAAGTGTGTGCAGATGATGGCACAGGTTCGGTTGCCCTCACCAATCGCGGACCACACTACCCGGCGGGCAGCCTCCCGGGCAAAGCACTCGGGCCCCGGGAACGGTCGCCCCCCGGGGCCCCGCAACCGGCCGGTCCGTCGAGTTGCGCAACGGACTGCGGGGCGGAGCGTTAGCAGGGAGTGGGGCATCCTCCGATCCCTCACGCACGCCTCACCGTGACAGTTCTGGAGCTCCGACATGCTGCGCCGATTCGCCACCGTCCTCACCGCCACCGCCACGCTCTCCGCCGTCGCCGCGCCCGCCCTGGCCTGCCCACCCCCGGCGGGCGGGGAGCAGTCGACAGGCGGCGACCGGCTGACGATCAGCTACCGGTCCGACGAGCGGGCCGCCGAGCACAGCTTCACCCTGCGCTGCAACCCGGCCGGCGGCAGTCACCCGGATGTCCGGGCCGCCTGCGACGCGGTGACGGACGCGACCCGGGGGCTGCGCGATCCGTGGGAGCCGGTGTCGGCGGACACCGCGTGCACCCAGGTGTACGGCGGCCCGCAGACCGCCCGGATCACCGGCGTGTGGAAGGGCCGTCCGGTCGACGCTTCCTTCAACCGCGCCAACGGCTGCGAGATCGCGCGCTGGGACACCCTCACCCCCGCACTCCCCGCAGCGGGCTGACCTCCGCGCCCTCGACCGTCCCGGACGACCGCCCCGGGCTGTCCGTCCGGGGACGGCGAGCGGCACCGCCCGGGGTCCGGGACGGTCGCCCGCGCAGCCCGGAGCGCGGGCGGCCGGGGCCTGCCCCCGGAACGCCGCCCTCGCGCGCCCCGCTCCCCGGAGCCACCGCACCCGCGATCTCGCCCGCGCTCCACCGGATCGGAACCGCGGGAGCACGGCGCGGTCGGTACCGAAGCCCCGCTGCGGGCCCCGGCCGCCGGGCCGACTCCCACCCCTGCCCCGAACTCGGCGCCCCGCCCCCGTACGCGTGGCGTACCGGCCGCCCGGCACCGCCCGCGAGACCACCCCGCGCCGGTAATGCGCCGATCAAGGATTCCACACATGTTTGCGCACACTTCGTCACATCTGCGCCGTTTATGTCGCTCCCGTTCCGGTGTGACGGTCCTCATCGAGCACCCCGCGGCCGGTCGCTGCCCGTAGACTCCCCCTGGTGACACACCCGGCGCGGAAGGCACACTGACCGGGCACCTCGTGGTCAGCAGGGAGGAACGACGCAGTGAGCGGCAGGCCATCCCGAGGCGCTGCTCGCCTCGCCGCAATACTCGACGCGCTGCCCGACGCGCTGCTACTCGTCAACGCGAACGGCACCGTGGTCAACGCGAACAGCATCGCGCTGGACGCGTTCGAGACCCCGGGCACGGCGCTCATCGGGCGTGGGCTCCTGGATCTGCTGCCCGCCTTCGACTCCAAGCGCATCCCGGGTTCGATGCGCAGGCCGGAGGAGCAGGTCGAAGGGCGTCAGCCCCCGACCCGCATGGTCGCGCGCCGCACCGACGGCACCGAGTTCCCGGTCGAGGTGACGAGCGCCAACCTTGAGGACGGACGGACGACCTACGAGTCACCCTTCGAAGCCGCCTACGCGGACCACGGCAACAGCTACACCGGCAACGAGCTGCTGATGCTCGTCGTCCGCGACCTCTCGGGGACGATGGACACCGAAGCGGAGCTCGCCCGCCAGCAGCGGCAGACGGAGATGATCCTCCGCGCCGCGGCCGAGGGCGTGGTCGGGACGGACACCGAGGGACGGGTGGTCCTGGTCAACCCGGCCGCCGCGACGATCCTGGGGTTCCGCGCGGGCGACCTGGGCGGGCGTCCCCTGCATCCGCTGGTGCACCACTCGCGCGGGGACGGCTCGCCACTCCCGTACGGGGAGACACCGCTGGCGGACACCCTGCGCTCCGGGCGCAAGCACCGCGTCCGCGGCCAGGTCCTGTGGGCGAAGGACGGCCGCCCGGTCCCGGTCGACATGACGACCGCCCCGGTACGGGACGGGGAGCAACTCGTCGGCGCGGTGCTCACCTTCACCGACCGCCGGGCGCAGGACGCCATGGAGGCCCGGCAGTCGCAGTTGCTCGCGGTGGTGGACGACGCGTTGCGCGGTCCGCTCGACCAGCTGCGCACGGAGCTGGCCGGGCTGGCGGGCGACCCCGCCGGGCAGCTGTGGCCGGAGGCGAACCAGATCCTGCACCACCTCTCCGCCGGGTACACACGGATGACCACGCTGCTCGACAACGTCGTGCACTACCAGCGGCTGGACTCCGGGCAGGAGAAGCTCGCGCGCAGGCAGGTGGCGCTCGACTCGGTGATCGCGGCCGGGGTGGACGGCGCGGTGGAGCTGATCGGCCCGGGGCGCGCGCGTTTCGCGGTGCACGCTCCGCCGATAGAGGCCGAGGTGGACCCGGAGCGGCTGTCGCTGGCGGTGGCGCACCTGATCGCCGACGTGGCCGGGGTGGACGCGACGGGTAGCGGCCCGGCCGGTGGTACGGGCGACCCGACGATCGTGGTCGCGGCAGCCCGCCGCGGCGGGGACGATCCGGAGCACGACGAGGGCGCGGTCGTCCGGATCGAGGTCAGGGGTCCGTGCGACGGCGGCAGCGGCGTGCACGCGCCGATCGTGCGCGCCATCGTGGAGCTGCACGGCGGCGTCCTCCAGACCCATCCGGTGCCCGGTTCGGGCGGCGGCAGCGCGTACGTGCTGGAGGTCCCGGTCGGCTCGGTGGACGAGCGCGTCGCCGCGCGCCGCGCGGCGGAGGCCGAAGCAGAAGCGCCCCGCGAGGGCGAGACGACAGTGATGCCGGTGCCGACGCAGCCGGCCCGCGGTACGGGGCAGGTTCCGGACGGCCGGTCGCCCCGCCCGGAGCTGGGCCCGGCAGCGGGCCCGGAATCCGACGCGTCGGGTAGCGGCCCCGGTAGCGGGCAGCACGCCGGCAACCACCCCGGCCACGCGCACGGTGACGATCCCCGGCACGGGGGCGGCCCCGGCCGGGTCCACGACCCGCGGCAGGCTGCCGGCGGACACGCGGACGGTGACGGCCGCGGCGCGGTCGCCCTGCGCGGTGACCGGCCGGGTTCCGATAGCCGGCGCCCCGCGCCGGGGCAGCCCGTCTCCCCGCACGGCAACGGCCCGCAGCCGGTGCCGCCGTACGGCAACGGACTCCAGCCCGTGCAGCACGGACGCGGCCCGGGGCAGGGCCCGGGTCACCGTGAGGCCCCGGGGGCGCAGGCCCGCCTCCAGGATTCCCGCGTCCAGGATTCCCGCGCCCCGCAGACACCCGGTGCCCCGCAGGCACCCGGCCAGGACCAGGCAGCACAGAGCCAGGCAGGGCAGGCCGAACACAACCGCGCGGCACAGGCAGTTCGGGACCAGGCGGGCCAGGGGCACCCGGTCGAGGCACGCCCGGCGCTGGGCCAGGGGGCGGCCGCGGCGGGCGCGAACGCGCCGGAGCCGGGGGCCGGGCAGGTGCAGAGCCGGGAGTCGGTGCCCGGGCCGCGTGCCGAGGTGGAGCCCGTCCAGGCGACACCCACCGGACGACGGGCCCGGCGTGCGTTGACGCCGGTGGAGGAGCGGTCGGACGGGTCCGACGAGCAGCACGCGAGCCCGATCCCACAGCAGGCGCAGCCCGGCACGGGCCGGCGGGGCCGCCGCGCCAAGCCTGGCGGCGAGGAGGAGACCCCTGCGTCCGGGTCTCCGGACCCGGCCGGGAACTCGGCGTTCGCTCTTCCCCCCGCAGCCGCCGACCGGACGGAGCCGACCGCACACGAGACGTCGGGATCGGCCGCGGCCACCTCGGAGCGTCCCACCGGGCGACGGCGCAAGCCTGCCGCCCAGCCGCCACCTCAGCCGGCGGCGCCCGAGCCGCGCTCACCACAGCAGCCGGCATTGCAGCAGTCGGCGCCGCAGTCGTCGGCGCCGCAGTCGTCGGCGCCGCAACGGCAGGTGCCACAGCAGCAGGCGACGGAGCCGGTGGCCCGGCCCGAATCGGGCCTGCCCGCCCTTCCCTCCGAGCTCCCGGAGCCCTTCACACCGCGTGCGGCCACTCCCGAGGAGGCGGCGTCCGCGCCGCTTCCGCAGAGTTCCGAGGGCCCGGCAACCGGCCCCCACGCACGGGGGCCCGCCTCCGGTTCCCACCCGCGGGGGCCACAGGCCGAGGGCCTCGACGCCCTGCCGCCGACAGACGCCCCCGGGCCTGCGCCGGGAGCCGAACCGCGGCCGCCGCAGGCCGCGACGCCGCCGCAGCCCGACGGCCCGTACGCCGACGCGCCGCATCCGGGCCCGCCGCCCGGACCGCTGCCGCCGCCGGGTCCGCTCCCAGCAGCGGATCCGCTGCCCCCGCCCGGCCCGCTGCCCGCTCCGGAACCGCTGCCCGAGGCAGGTCCCTTGCCGGCTGCGGCCCCCGCCCCGCAGCCGGCGCCCCAGCCGGCTTTCCGGTCCGAGCCCGACACCGACCCGGACCAGGAGCCGATGGGCAGCCTGCCCCGCGCCCAGCCGATGCCGGACGCCCAGCCGATGCCGCCGGAGACCCCGGCCGCCGCACCCACCGGCCCTCCGGAGGCATTCCCCCCGGAGGCGGCACCGCAGCGGCTTCCGCAGCAGACGACCGACTTCCCGGAGCAGGAGTCCGGCCGCCCGGCGGCGTCCGCCGCGCACCGCACGCCCGAGCAGGCGGAGGCCGAGCACGCGGTGGCCGAGCAGGCCGAGGCCGAGCAGGCCGAGGCCGAGCAGGCCGAGGCCGAGCAGCGGGCGGCGCATCTACGGGTGGCAGCGAGTCCGATCCTCGGTGGCACGGCTCCGCCCCCGGAGGCCGCCCCGCGTTCCCAGGCGCTGCCGATGCCGGGGCACGACTCCTCGGCCGGTGAGCACTCCTCGGGCATCAGCGTGCGCACGCTCGGCCAGGGCACCCCCTACACCACCCCCGGTTCCGAGCAGCACTCCGGCCACTACCCGTTGCCTGCCCAGGACCCCCGCCGACCGCAGCCCCCGCAGCCGCAGGGCGGGCCCCAGCCCTCCGAACACCAGGGCCAGAGCCAGGGCCGCTCCCAGCCCCCGTCCCTGTCCCAGCCCCCGGGCCAGTACGACGAGCAGCAGGGCTCGCCGGGCAGGCGGAGGCGGCTCGCGGCACCCCCCGGCGACGGACAGGCCCCCGACCCGGGGCGCCGCGCAGCGGGCGGGGCGCCGGAGTCGGCCGCGCTGCCGCCGAACGGTGCCGCCCTCTCGCCGCCGCGCGAGTTCGCGATCGGCGCCCCCGAAGCGGGCTCCGCCGAGGGGCCCGAGCCCCTGGACGGCCCGAACGGCGCAGTGGAGGTCACGGACTCGGCGGGGCGGAACGCGTCGCCGCACCCGGCGGAGAGGGACGACGAGCTGCCCCCGGAGCCGCTGGACAATCCGCGCAGGCTGCTGGTGTGGCCGGAACCGGACGTCTCGACCCAGCAGGCACTCACCGACCGCGGCTACCGACCGGTGCTGGTCCACTCCAGGGAAGAGGTGGACGCCCAGATAGCGGCCTATCCGGCCGCGCTGTTCGTCGATCCGCTGACCGGCCCGATCACCCGTACGGCGCTGCAGTCGCTGCGGCAGGCGGCCGTGGCCGCCGAGGTTCCGGTGCTGGTCACCGCGGGGCTCGGGCAGGCGACCCGCGAGGCCGCGTACGGCGCGGACCCGGCCGTGCTGCTGAAGGCGCTGGCCCCGCGGGACAGCGAGCAGCACCCCCCGCGGGTGCTGCTCGTCGAGGAGCAGCCCGTGATCGCGCAGGCGCTCGCGTCGACGCTGGAACGCCGCGGTATGCAGGTCGCGCACGCGCCGACGGACGCGGGGGCGGCCTCGCTGGCCGCGCAGATCCGGCCGAACCTGGTGGTGATGGACCTCAGCCAGATCCGCCGCCGCCGGGCCGGGGTCATCGACTGGCTCCGTGTGAACGGACTGCTGAACCGGACGCCGTTCGTCGTCTACACCTCCTCGGGCGTGGACCCGTCGGAGCTGGCCCGGCTGGCCTCCGGGGAGACGGTGCTGTTCCTCGCCGAGCGCTCCACCAGCCCGGAGGTGCAGAGCCGCATCGTGGACCTGCTGGCGAAGATCGGCGCCGCCTGACGCCACCGTCCCGCCCGGCCCCCGCCCCGACCCGCCGCAGGAAAGGGCCTGGTCGGAGACGGGGCGGGCGGGACGGTGGCGCCATGGTGCGGTGATCCGGAACGGGGTCCGGTGGGCGCTCAGATGCGGGTGACCGGGAGATCGCCGTCCGCGTGCCGCCTGCGGAGCACCTTCTTGTCGAGCTTGCCGACCGAGGTCTTCGGCACCTCCTCCAGCACCGTCCAGCGCTCGGGGAGCTGCCACGCCGCGACGTGCGTGCCGAGGAACTCGCGAAGCGCGGCGAAGTCGGTGTCCGCTCCTTCGCGCAGGACGACCGTCGCCAGCGGACGCTCGCCCCAGCGCTCGTCCGGCACGGCCACGACGGCCGCCTCGGCCACGTCCGGGTGGGCCATCAGGTGGCCCTCCAGCTCCACCGAGGAGATCCACTCGCCACCGGATTTGATGACGTCCTTCGCCCGGTCGGTCAGCGTGAGGTAGCCGTCCGGGGAGATGGTGCCGACGTCCCCGGTCCTGAGCCAGCCGTCCGGGCTGAACTTGTCCTCGGGACGCAGCGGCTCGGTGGACCCGGCGCCTCCGTAGTAGGCGGCGGCGATCCACGGACCGCGAACCTCCAGCTCACCGGCGGTCTTCCCGTCCCACGGTGCGAAGGTGCCGTCCGGGGCGGCCAGGCGCGCCTGCACCGAGGCCGGCAGCCGCCCTTGGGTGAGCCGGTACGCCCAGGCCTCCTCGTCGGTGGCCCCGGCCGGCGGGTTCGCCACCGTGCCCAGCGGGGAGGTCTCCGTCATGCCCCACGCGTGCACCAGCCGGATGTCGTGCCGCTCCTCGAAGTCGCGCATCAGGCTCGGTGGGCAGGCCGAGCCGCCGATGACCACCCGGTCCAGCGAGGAGACGTCACGCGGACGGGCGTCGAGCTCGGCCAGCAGGCCCTGCCAGATCGTCGGCACGGCCGCGCCCAGGTTCGGGCGCTCCTTCTCGATCATCTCGGCGATGGGCCCGGGCTGGAGGAACCGGTCGGTCATCAGGAGCGAGGCGCCGACCATGTAGGCGGCGTGCGGCAGCCCCCAGGCGTTGACGTGGAACATCGGCACCACCGGCATCGCGAAGTCGTTGCCGGTCAGCGCGAACGACTCGCCCGAGCACACCTGCATCGCGTGCAGGTAGACCGAGCGGTGGCTGAAGAGCACGCCCTTGGGGTCGCCGGTCGTGCCGGAGGTGTAGCAGAGCGCGGCGGCCTGCCGCTCGTCCAGCTCCGGCCATGCGAAGCTGGTGGGGCGGCCGGAGAGCAGCTCGTCGTAGTCGTGGACCTGGGCCTGGCCGCCGGCCAGGGACGCGAGGTCGCCGGGGCCGGCGACGACCACGTGCTCCACCGAGCTCAGCTTCGGCAGCAGTGGCGCGAGGAGCGGCAGCAGCGATCCGTTGACCAGGAGCACCCGGTCAGCGGCGTGCTCCACGATCCAGGCCAGTTGGGCGGGCGGCAGCCGCAGGTTGAGCGTGTGCAGGACCGCGCCCATCGACGGGATGGCGAGGTACGCCTCCAGGTGTTCCGAGTTGTTCCACATGAGCGTTCCCACACGCTCGTCGCCCTGGATCCCGAACTCCTCACGCAGCGCGTGGGCGAGTTGGGCGGCCCGCCCACCGACCTCGGCGTACGAGCGGCGCTGCGGCTCGTCCTCACCGCGCCAGGTGACGACCTGGGCGGCGCCATGGATCGTCGCGCCGTGGTCCAGGATGCGGCTGACGGTCAGCGGTACGTCCTGCATCGTGCTCAGCACGGGGGCCTCCCGGGGTAGACGGTCGGGCGGGCGCGTTGCGCGCGGGCAGCGCCCATCCCCTGGCAGCCTGCCACCGACCGCTCGGTATGTCACGAGCTCGGAGCACTCGGGTTGGCCGCTCCCGTTGTTCCCCTGCACAACGCTCCCGCTCCCGGAGCCGGGTGCGGGGCCGAACGCACCGCGGCACCCTCGGCACACCCCGCGCACCCTCCGCGCCCCGCGTCCGCGACGCGGACGGGCCGCAGCGGATACCCCGGATCGACACGGGTCGGATCGCCGCAGGTGCCGGGCCGCCGCGGAGGCGGGGCCACCGCAGGTGCCGGCCCGCCGCAGGTCGTGCCGGACGGCGGCCCGCCGCGGAGGCGGGGCCTCGCGTCAGGCTGCCGCGCCCACCGGTCGGGCGGCGGGGGCGCGCACCGGGCGGACGGCGGCGGGGCGGGCCGGGACGGCGCGGGCGGCGGGCACCTGCGCGGCGGGCCCCCGAGCGTGCCGTTCCGGAACGGCACGGGCCGCGCGGGCCGGGACGGACTCCGGAGCGCCGACGGTGTCGGCCGCGAGCTGCGTGTCGCTCCGGAGCTTGGCCAGCGCCCGGGACACCGCGCTCTTCACGGTTCCGACCGAGACCCCGAGGACCTCGGCTGTCTGCGCCTCGCTGAGATCCTCGTAGTACCGCAGTACGACCATCGCGCGCTGCCGGGCCGGCAGCTTGAGCACGGCCCGCCACATCGCGTCGCGCAGGGCCTGCTGCTCGGCCGGGTCCGGTCCGGCGACCGGCTCCGGCTCCGGCAGCTCGTCGCAGGCGAACTCGTCGAGCTTGCGCTTGCGCCACTGCGAGGTGCGCGTGTTCAGCAGGGCGCGGCGGACGTAGCCGTCGAGCGCGCGGTGGTCCTCGATGCGTTCCCAGGCGAGGTACGTCTTGGTCAGCGCCGTCTGGAGGAGGTCCTCGGCGTCGCAGGGGTTGGCGGTGAGGGAGCGGGCGGTGCGCAGCAGCACGGGTCCCCGCGCCTGCACGTAGGTCGTGAACGTCAGCGGCGTCACGAGAGACGTCACGGTGGCGGAGGTCCCAGACGTGGTCATGGCACTCAACCTAGGAGTGCGAGAGGTGCCGGCGGATCGGTCGCAGGTGCCGAGCATTGTCCGCCTCAGGTTGTAGTGCCGGGTCCGGCTCACCTCCCAGGGGTGGAGGCGTGGGCCGTCGCATGCCAGGGGCCACCCCGATGCGGACGTTCCGGGCGCTGCCACCCGCGTCCACGGACGCCCCGGGCGCAGGCGGTGCGAGCCGTGCCGGGCACGGCCGCCCGTACGCGGACCCCGGAAACGGCTGCGCGGCCGCACCGGAGTGCGACCGCGCAGCCTGACCCTTCCCTTGGCGTCGGCCCTCCCGAAGGCCCGCCTCAGCGGATCACCACATGTTGCCGAAGCTGACGGCGGCGTTGACCTGGTCGATCGAGGTGAAGCCGGAGCCGTTCACACTCGCGTTGTTGGCCTGGTTGCCGGCTCCGGCACCGGTGGCGGCCTGCTGGTTGGTGGTGGAGTTGCCGTCGTTGTCGCCGACCACTCCGCTGCCCACGCTGCTGACCACAGAGGCGTTCGAGCCGTCGCTGGCGAACCCGCCGTTGTCGGCGTGGGCGACCCCGCCGAACATGACCGCTGCGAGCGGCAGAGCCGCAGCGGCAGCGAGAACGCGGACGGTACGGGTACGTGCCATGTGGATTCCTCCAGGAATCGAACTCATACAACTTGCTTGGCAGTTGGCCTCACTGCCTGACGGTTGTCACGACGTCGCGGATCCAACGCTGCCCGCAAAAACCCCGGCGAACCAGTCAAATCGCTGTGATTCCCTCGTAGGTATGACGACGTGTCGATAAACCATCATTCCCAACGAACTGTTCGTACCGGTTGGCCGCAGGACCACCACGCGGGGCACACCACTTGCCATACCTGGGAGCAATCGTTCCTGCGGATACTCCCGAAGCCCCCACGCCCCGCCCCGCCCCGGCGGCCGCACCGCGCGAACGGCCGCCTCCCGACCCGAACGGCAGGCCGAATCCACCAAGAGCCCTCACCACCGCCGCCCCGGCGGCGACCGTCGGACCGTCCCCCCACGTCACCACCCCTCCGGCGACCCGCCCGGCGACCAGTGGGGCGACCAGTGGGGCGACCGCCCGCCGAGGCCGACCACCCGGTCCAGCAGCGACGCCCCCGGCGGCACCGGCACGACCGGGCCGAACAGTCCCTCCCGGTCGGCCGGCTCAGTGGACGCCTCCAGCAGCCCGAGCGAAGCCTCCAGCGCCGTGCGGTCGCAGGGGAACTCCTGACCGGTCGCCCGGGCCAGGTCCCAGCCGTGCAGGACGAGTTCGTTCACCGCGACCAGCCCCGCCTCCGCCCCACTCAGGCGCATCCCACCCGCTTCCGTGGCGCCCTGCCAGGCCGACGGCTCCCGCCAGGCCTCGGACAGCTCCGCAAGCCGCTCCGGCAGCGCCTCCCGCCAGCCGGGGTCCCGCGGCGGCGCAGCAGCGCCCGGATCGGTCCCGGTCGTCGCTCCCCGCCGCTTCGCGGCCGCGTCCCGGAAGGCGGTGGCCAGCCCGAGCAGGTGCCCGAGCAGCTCGCGCACGGTGTACTCCGGGCACGGCGTCGGATCTTCCAACCGCTCCTCGCCGACCCGCTCGGCGAGCACGGCCACCTGCCGAGCCACGGGCGTGAGGTCCACCGGTACGGACATGTGCACTCCTCCTGTAGGACGGATCGTTCACTCGGGCGGACTCCGCGGCGGACCGGAACTCATCGCCGGGGCCGCGGGGGAGACCCGGAGATTCCGCGCGCCCGCCCCGTACTCCCGCGCCCCCACCCTGAGTACACATACCCATGCGCACGCAAAGAGAGCACTCGCATACTGTCCGTGGCGGCCGTACGGGTGAGGCCGCCCTGCGGCAGACCGACCACCAGGAGGAACGGGTGTCTTTCGACGAGGAGTGGGCGCACTGCACCGCGCTCGCCGCCGCACGCCAGGAGAACGACGAACGGGACCGGCCGCCCGCCGGAGGCGACAAGCCGGTGCTCGCGCCGGGAGCGGGCGGCGGCGACCTCACCGTCGAAGCGGCGAAGCAGCGGTCCGCGGCACGCGCGCTCCAGCGCGACATCCAGCCCGGTGCCCGGCGGGCAGCCGACTGGGCCGACGAGGCGACGGGGGCCGCCGTGGCGGAACTCGCGGAATGGCAGACCGGTGCCGCCCTGCGCACGGCACGCACGGCATGGGCCCGCAAGGCCGACGCGCTGCGGGGCCGGCTGGACCGCGAGCAGGAGGCCCTGCGCGGCTCCTCCCGCGACTACGCCGACGGCGAGGCCGAGAGGCGACGCCGCTTCTCCGGCCGCACCCCGTTCGACGGCCTCCGCACCCCGTCGGTCGGCGCGCCGCCCGGCCCGCCGGGCGTGCACGGTCTCGGTCGCTGAGGGGCGGCGGGAGCCGTGCCGAACCACTACGCCATCCTCCACGACGACCTCTCCAGGCTCTCCACCGCGGCCGACCGCTGGGAGGCGATGGCGGACCGCTTCCGACAGCTCTCCGCCGCCTACCGGCGCGAGGTCCGGAGCGCCGCCCGGGACGGCTCGTGGGCCGGGCACGGCGCCCGGGCCGCGCTCTCCACCTTCGAGGTCACGCTGGGCGAGCTGCGCGGAGCCGAGGCCGAGGCACGCGGCGTCGGACGTGTCCTGGGCAACGCACACACCGAGTTCGTCCGGTTGCGCGGGGAACTGCGCCGCCTCGTGTCCGACGCCGTCGCCGACGGCATGAAGGTCTCGGAAGGCGGCCGGGTCAGTCCCGCGGAGGACCTCGCGGGTCTCGGCCGGAACGACCCCGACCACGCGGCGGCCGTACGGCGGTCCGAACAGGCGGCGGCGGCCTGGGACCGGCGGATCAGCGGGGTCGTCCGCCGGGTGCGCGACACCGACGCCGACATCCGGCGCGACCTCGCCGCGGTCACCGAGGACTCCGACATCCTCGACGGCACCCCCGACGGCTTCAACCGCCGCGCGGACGACGACCTCCCGTACGACCTGCCGCCAGCGGAGGTGAAGGACTGGTGGGACCGGCAGTCGCAGAAGCGCCGCCGGTACCTGCTCACCGAGTACCCACAGGAGATCGGCGGCCTCGACGGTGTCCCGGCCGCCGCCCGCGACCGCGCGAACCGGCGGTATCTGCCGCAGCTGATCGGGGAGCTGGAAGCCATGGACGGCGCGGACGCGGCAGCGAAGCTCGCCGGCCTCCGCCTCCTGCGGGAGAAACTGGAGCAGGGTTCGGAGCCGCCGGTGTTCCTCCTCGCCCTCGGCGCGGAGGGCGGCGGCCGGGCCGTCGTCTCCTACGGGGACCCGGACGTCGCGGACCACGTCGCGGTGTACGTGCCGGGCACGATGGCCGGCCTGGACCCGCATTTCGCGGAGGAGGACCTCCGGCGCGCCCGCACGACCGCAGAGGCGGCCGTCGCGTACGACACGTCCACCGCGTCCCTCGTCTGGCTCGGCTACGACGCACCGCAGACGGGCTTCGGCGAGGGACTCGGGAACACCGACGTGATGTCCGCTGACCTGGCCGAGAAGGGCGGCAGAAACCTGCACCGCTTCCTCCAGGGCGTGGAAACGACCAACGACCGTGCGGAACGGGCCCACATCACCGTGGTGGGCCACTCCTACGGATCCGTCACCGTCGCCGAGGCGACCCGGCGGGAGGGCCGGTCGCCCGTCGACAGCGCCGTGCTCCTGGGGAGCCCCGGAGTCGGCGTCGACCACGCGGGGGACCTCGGCATCGGCGCGCGGAACGTCCACGTCGGATCCGCGGAGAACGACCCGATCACCCACCTCCCCTCCAGGGCCGAGAGCCTCGGATACCTCGGGGGCGGCCCGGTGGGCGGCAGCCGGATCTCCGAACTGGTGGATCCGCGCGACGACCAGCTCTGGTTCGGCACCGACCCCGCGAGCGCGTCCTTCGGGGGCCGGCGCTTCGCGGTCGACGATGGCCCCCACCCGCTCCGGGAGTTCGGCGGCGCCGAGGCCCACTCCTCGTACTTCGACACGGACCGGAACAGGGAGGGCGTCGACAATCTCGCACGGATCGTCACCGGACGCGGCGACGAGGCCGGCCGGCAGGAGCCCCGATGACGGGCCCCGGGCGCCCGCCACCGACGGCCGTCGGCCTCGCGCCCGTCCTGCGGGCCTTCACCGCCGGCCCCGGCCGGACGCGCGGAGCCGATATACAGTGGAGTTCGGAGACTTCGACGAGCGGGGACCACGCATGGCGATGTTCGGAAACGCCCACACCATCGACCCCGCAGAGGCGGCGCAGGACTACGCACGGCTGCTGGGCCAGGGCGAACGCGTCCACGCCGCCTACCTGCTGATACGCGACACCATCCTCTTCACCGACCGGCGACTCCTCCTCATCGACAAACAGGGGGTCACCGGCAAGAAGGTGGAGTACCACTCCGTGCCGTACCGGAGCATCACCCATTTCGCCGTGGAGACCGCCGGCACCTTCGACCTCGACGCCGAACTGAAGATCTGGATCTCCAGCAACCCGACGCCGATCCAGAAGACCTTCACCAAGGGCGTCGACATCTACGAAGTGCAGGCCATCCTGACCCAGTTCGTCACCAGCTGAGCCGCCCGGCCCCGCAACGGCAGTCGCACCGCTCCGAGCAACGGACGCCGGTGGGACGGGAGACCGGCGCGCGAAGTCACGCGGACGTGCGGGACGGTACAGGACGGCGGCCCGTGCGGGACGTACCGCTACGAAATCGCGCTTCCGCCGGCGCAACTTGCTCTGGCGGACGACAGGGCAGCGTGGTTGAGGCCGGCGGGGTGCAGCGAGGCACACGCGTGCGCGGTCGGTTGGCGCACCCGCCGTCGTGGCTGACTGTCGTTGGCTGAGGCTCAGACAGGAAGTCACGGATGCTGGGCGTCAGGGGGACGGAATCGTCCGGCGGGCGTGCCCCTTGCGTGCCCGATGGGGCGGGGAACTGCGGGCGATGCGGGGTGGGTGCATCGAGAACGGCCCCTGACCGGGTTGCCTGGTCAGGGGCCGTTCTCACTGCTCATCTAGCGGAGGCGGTGGGATTTGAACCCACGGTGAGGGGTTACCTCACGACGGTTTTCAAGACCGTTCCCTTCGGCCGCTCGGGCACACCTCCCGGTGCCGACGCCGGGGGCGAAGGCACCGGGACAGCGTAACCGGTTCGGACGGGCGTGTGTCTGCTGCCCGGTTGCAGCACCATACGGGCAGCGGAACCCCGCCGGGACAAAGGTCAGTTGAGATGGATGCCGGACGGGGTGGGACGGCGGCCGAGGGCCTGGTCGAGAGTCCGGAGGGGCCGGAGCGTCTCCAGGAGGCCCGCTGCGGTGATCACCCGCAGCGGCTGCGGCCCGCTGCACACGATCCGCAGCCGGCCGCCGTGGAGGTTGACGCGCTGCCGCGCTCGGCAGAGCAGTCGCAGACCGGAGCAGTCAAGGAACGTGACGGGGGTGAGGTCGAGGGCGACGGACGGGGCGTCGTGGCCGGTGGCCGCGTCGAGCTCCGGGATGACTCGGAGCGTCGCCGAGACGTCGATCTCGCCGTGCAGTTCGAGCACCGTGAAGCCCTCGGCCCGATAGGTGCGGAAGTGCGCAGCCGGGTGAGGGTTGGTGGGGAGCCGGACGGCGTCACCGCGGAACAGCCGGTCTTCTCCTTTGGTGGGGAGCAGGTCGGCGGCTTCGACGGGGAGCCAGGGAGATCGAGGTGACGACACGCTCCGAGAGTAGGCCGCGAAGTGCCGCTCTAGCGAACGGAAAAACGGTTCACACCGTGTGACATTCGCCCGATGTGGCGAAAGTTGGTTGAAGAGTTGACGTATATGCCCGGATGGGCTACCACGGGATACCGGGCACGCGGGGCGCCGCGGCCGGCCTGCCGAGGCGTGGCGGGGCTAGCCGGACTGGCGGGACGGGCAGTGGTGACGGGAAAGGCGAGCGGTGCGGATGTGCCGAGGGGGTGGTGGGGCACCGGTTCCGGTGCCCCACCACCCCCTCGGGGCGGGCGACGGGTCAGCCGTCGCCCCTGCGCTCGCCCAGGGTGAGCTGGGCGGTCTGCTTCTGGCTGTCCCTCTCGAACTCGATCTCCACCTGGTCGCCGGGCTCGTGCGTCCAGATCTCGCTGATCAGCGTCGGCCCACTGTCGACCACGGTGCCGTCGAGCTTGGTGATGACGTCGCCCGCCTCCAGGCCCGCCTTGTCCGCCGGACCGTTGGGGACGACGGCGGGCGTGCCGTCGACCGCCTCCGGCGAGATCTGCGCGCCCGCGCCCTGGTCCTGGAGGCCGACCGTCGCGCCGATGATCGGGTAGACGGGCTCACCGGTCTCGATCAGGTTCTGGGCAACCCGCTTGGCCTGGTCGATCGGGATGGCGAAGCCGAGGCCGATGCTGCCCGCCGAACCACCGCCGAAGCCGCCGCCGCTCGCCGACTGGATGGCGGAGTTGATCCCGATGACCGCGCCCTTGGCGTTGAGCAGCGGCCCTCCGGAGTTGCCGGGGTTGATGGAGGCGTCGGTCTGCAGCGCGCTCATGTACGAGGACTGGGACCCCTCACCGTCGCTGGACGCCACAGGCCGGTTCAGTGCGCTGACGATGCCGGTGGTGACCGTGCCGGAGAGGCCGAAGGGAGCGCCGATGGCGATGGTGGAGTCGCCTACCGCCACCTCGTCGGAAGAGCCCAGCGGCAGCGGGGTCAGGGTGGTGTCCTCCGGGTTCTTCAGCTTGAGCACCGCGACGTCGTAGCCCTGCGCGCGGCCGACCACCTCGGCGGGGTACTTCTTGCCGTCGGAGAACACCAGGGTCAGTTCGCCGCCGTCACCGGTGGCTCCCGCCACCACGTGGTTGTTGGTGAGGATGTGCCCCTGCTTGTCGAAGACGAAGCCCGTGCCGGTGCCACCACCGGCCTCGCCGCTGCCGCCGTTGGCCTGGATGGTCACCGTGCTGGGCAGCGCCTTGTCGGCGATGCCGGCGACCGAGTCGGGTGCCCGGGTCAGCGTCGTCTCGTCGTTGCGGGAGGAGACGGTCTCCGAGGACGAGGAGTCGCCGCGCTGGTCGGCGGCCCAGAAGCCGACACCGCCGCCGACCGCTCCCACGACCAGCGCTGCCGCCAGGCCCGCGGCGATGAGGCCGCCACGGCGCTTGCGGGGCGGCGGGGACGACATCGGCGCACCCCAGGGCTGGTGGTGCCCACCGGGCGGCGGGCCGCCGGTGGAACCGCCGTGGCCCGCGCCGCCGTGGCCCGCGCCCCCGTAGGGCGCGGCGCCGTAGGCACCGGTGTACGGGCCGCCGGGCGGAGGTCCGCCCGGAGCAGGCGGAGTGCCGGGCGGGGTGCCGTGTCCGTGCTGCGCAGTGGGGTGCCCCGTGGAGTACTGAGCGGCCGGGCGCTCCGGCTCGTACCGGGGCGGCTCCGCCGGGGCGGCGGGGGGCGCGGCGGTCGGGTCGACCTTCCGTAGTTCGGTGGTGGAATCGGCGGCGGGGACGTCGTCCCGGGAGGCCTCGTGCGCTCCTCCGGACGCGTCCTGCGACGCGACCGGCGGCACGTGGTCGGCGGCGGCGCCGTCATCGGCCCGGCCTGCCTGCGGCGACCGGTCGACGCCCTCGTGCTCGGTGCTCACAGCGAATCTCCTCAGGTGCACGACAGTCATGGGTAGGCACTCACGCTATGCCCAGTGTGCAGTCAGCTTTTCCCATCGCCTGTCAGGGCGGCGTAAGCCATCCGGTTATCCAGCACCCGGATCATTTAACCCCGGACAATTCCGGCCCTGGCATCCCGGCCCGGTCGGAAGAGTGCGCACCACCGGGCGGGAGGGGTGCGCCGCGGGGCGCGGAAGGCGCTGTGCCGGTCGGGGACGCACTGCCGACCGACCGGTGTTCACGCACACGGGCGTCGGGAATGACACGATGAGGCGGTGCGCCACGCCGCCGACAGATCCGGAATCTCCGTCATCGCCCACCGCGGCGCGTCACAGGACGCTCCGGAGCACACCCTCGCCGCGTACCGCCGGGCCATCGAGAGTGGCGCGGACGCGCTGGAGTGCGACGTCCGGCTCACCGCGGACGGGCATCTGGTCTGCGTGCACGACCGCCGGGTGAACCGGGTCTCCAACGGGCGCGGTGCGGTCTCCGCGCTGGAGCTGGCCGACCTCGCGGCGCTCGACTTCGGCTCCTGGGCCGGTGCCGACGCGCGGCCGGAGACAGCGGGGGCGGGGGAGCGCGGTCCGATCTCGGTCCTGACGCTGGAGCGGCTGCTCGACCTGGTGCAGGAGCAGGCCCGGGCCGGACGGCGGGTCGAGCTGGCCATCGAGACCAAGCATCCGACGCGTTGGGCCGGACAGGTGGAGGAGCGGCTGCTGACGGTGCTACGGGAGGCGCGACTGGACACCCCGGTACGGGTGATGAGCTTCTCGGCCCGTTCGCTGCACCGGATCAGGACGGCGGCCCCGCACATCCCCACCGTGTACCTGATGCAGTTCCTGCTGCCGCGGCACCGCGAGGGGCGGTTGCCGCCGGGGGTCCGTATCGCCGGCCCCAGCATCCGGGCCGTCCGCAGCCGGCCGGACTACGTGATCCGGGCGCAGCGGGCCGGGCACCAGGTCCACGTCTGGACGGTGGACGACCCCGTCGACGTGGAACTCTGCGCCCGTCTGCGGGTGGACGCGGTGATCACGAACCGTCCGCGCCAGGTGCTGTCCCAACTGGCCGACCTGGCAGAGCGGGACGGAGGACGGCACAGCTGACCGGGGCCGAGGGGCCGCGGTTCCGCAGTGTCACCCGGGATGCACTGGCGTGCACATCGGGGCCCGATTCGTTACATCTGCGTCGTTGGGCGGCACCCGGCCGGTTTCCGCTGTTGCACGCGGGGGCATTCATCCCGTGGCGTGGGCAGAGAAGGAGGTCTCGGGGGTGGCGTGGGTGGTGGCACAGGAAGTGCCGACTTCGTCGACCATGGCCGTTCCCCATGGACCCATGGGTGTCGGTCAGGCGCGTCGGCGCATGCGTGAGGAGCTGCGGGCGCACGGCACGCCCGACGGCGTCGTGGACGATGCCGTACTCATCCTCTCCGAACTCCTCAGCAACTCCTGTCGGCACGCCCGCCCGCTTCCGCCGGACGACTCGGTCCACGCGGGCTGGCGCCGTGCGCGGTGCGGGGAGCTGACCATCTCGGTCACCGACGGCGGGGGTCCGACCCGTCCGCTACCGGCCACTCCGTCGATCACCGCCCGCGGCGGGCGCGGCCTGGCGATCATCACCTCACTCGCGCGCGACTGGGGCGTACAGGACGACGGCGCCGGAAGCGGCGGTGTGACGGTCTGGGCGACGGTGGCACCGACCCGCTCCGAGGCCGCCTCGCGCAGTCCCCGGAGCCCCGGGCCTGCGCTCGGCGGCAGCCCGGAGGGCTTCGGCCTGATCGACCTCGACGCCTTCGACGAACCGGCCTGAGCCCGGCAGCGCGCCCGATCCGGCGGGGAGCGGACCCGCGGGACGCGCCGACCCGGCGGGCCCGCGAACCCGCCGTGCGGCGCGCCCCGGTGGGGCGCGCGGACGGCGGTGGTCGGCCCGTCGCGGGGGGCCGGGGACGTGCGGAGGCCGAGGGCCGGGAGCGTGCCGGGCCGGGGCCGGGAACGTGCGGACGCGGTGTCCTCGGCAGCCGGGCGGGCGGTGGCAGGGAGACGGTGCCGGAACCGGCCGCGGCAGCCGACGAACGGGCTATGGTCTGTCCCGTGGTCACGGTGCGATGCCGCCGGAACCACGGGACAGACCTTGGGCTCGCGCGACAGTGTTGCCCGTTGCCAGGTAGCTACGACACGGAGATTCGCGCATGGCCAAGAAGCGCCGCCCGCAGAACCAGGCTTCCCAGCCGCAGCTCGTCGACGGGGAGGTGCCGGTCGTCGGTGCCCGCGCACCCTGCCCCTGCGGCTCCGGTCGCCGCTACAAGGCCTGCCACGGCCGGGCCGCCGCCCACGCCGTGACCGAACTCGTGCAGCGGCCCTTCCAGGACCTGCCCGGTGAGTGCGACTGGGTGGCCATGCGGGAGCTGGTGCCCGCCGCGACGGCCGCGCTCGTACCGGCCGACGGCCTTCCCGAGGACGTCCCCTCGCTGACGCTGGCCACCGTGCTGCCGATGGCCTGGCCGGCCCTGCGCCGGGACGACGGTTCGGTGCTGATCGGCCTGCAGAACGACACCGCGTCAGGCGACATCAGCCGGGACCTGGCCGACGTGCTGCGCCGTGCCTTCACCGCCGAGCCCGGGAACCCCGTCGTCGCGGAGCGCCCGGCGCCGGACGGGCCGCGGTTGCAGGACCTGCTCGACCCGGCGGCCGAGCTCGTCCCCGAGGTGCACACCGGGTTCGAGTTCTGGCTGCCGGACGGCGAGCAGGCCGGCGGCGAGGTGGCGGCTTCTCTGGAGCGGGCCAACTCGGCCGCGCTGCCGACCACTCGGCTGACCGGAGTGGAGGCCGCCTACTGGTGCGAGACCCCGGAGAAGAACCACCTGCGCTGGGTGATGCCGCACCCGGAGGACCGGCTGCTGGACTCGCTGGCCCGGCTGCACGCCGCCGGGGCGTCCTCGCTCGGTACGGACACCCGGCTGGTCGGCTCGTTCCGCGCGCACGGCCTGCTGGTGCCGGTCTGGGACCTGCCGAGTGGCATGGCGGCCGAGGAGTGCGAGAAGCCGGCCGCCGCGTTCACCGAGCGGCTCGGCGAAGCACTCGCGGAGACGGGTCCGCTGAGCGCCGCCGAGCGCCGCGCCCGCAGCGGTCTGGCCAACCGTCAGATCACGCTGAGCTGACGGTGGCGGGGGCAGAGCCCGCCGTCCGCCTCCCGGAAGACCGTCACCACTGGTCATCCGCTGGAAACAAGTAGCCAGACGAAGACTCAGGGGCTCGTGATCCCGGTCACAACTCCCCGTCCGAACAGGCACTTCGGCGTCTGAAGAGGAGTGGGGGAATTTGCGAACGGCCGATCTCTTGTTACCGTTCTGGAAGCCCGGTCGCTGGTGCATCCCCCGTCGCCAGCGACCGGGCGTTTCCATGCCCGGAAGCTGCGGGTTCTCGCAGGAGGCCCGGGTACACCGCACGAGCCGAGCTGCGGAAGCAGCCGGAGGATCTCGCCGATCGCCGTGCGGCCGCCCGGTCGGCAGACCGGGCGTCCGCTCCCTCGCACACGGCCGCGGAGACCGCGCGGCGGGCGCCCGGACACGGCCACCGAGGTGCGGGCGGTCATCCCTAGCTGCCGGAAGCGGAATCGCTGCCCGCTCGCAGCAGCAGACGGTCCTCGTGTGGGCGTGCGATCTCCGCGACCGCCGCGTAGGGCGGCTCCTCACCGATCGGCCGCACCTCGTGACCACGCGGGGTCTCGCACACTCCGGGGCCGGCGGAGCCGGGCAGTTCGCAGTGCACCCGCAGGGTCCGACCGTCGGGGCTCATCAGCGTGAGCACCGCCCGCAGCGGCCCGCCGGTGTCGTTGCGGTAGTAGAGCCGGCCCCAGGCGTCACGCTGCTCGGTCAATACGCAGGTCTGTGCCTTCACCCCTTCGGGGGAGACGACCTCCGGCCCGCAACCGGCGGTGGGCCCCGGCGCGCCGACTACGGTCCGCACGGTCGACCGCCCGCCGTCGCCGTCCTCAGCCCCGTCCTCGGCACTGCCGGGGCCGGCACCCCGGGCGCCGGAGGTGCCGCCGTCCGCCCCGGGGCGTGCCCGCGGGCCGGCAGCGCCCCCCGTTGCGTCGACCTCTGCCGCGACGGCCTCACCCTCGGCACCGCCGACGAGGGCTCCGGGCCCGGAGCCCTCCGGCCCCGACTCCCCGCGCATCCGCTCGCCGCCCGCCGTGATCGAGCCGGATGCCGACCGCGTGACCGCTTCCTCGGGCCCTGCCGCGGCGGTCGCCAACGGCAACGCGACGGCGAGCGCGACCGCCCCGGCGAGAGCGACCAGACGGATCCCATGAGCGGAAGGCGGCGACATGGGCCCGAAGATACGGGCCGAACACCGGCCCGCGAACCGTCTGCGGCCGCCTGGCGGCTGTCTTCCGCACGGCCCCACCCGCACGAGTGACGACCCAACGGGTGACGGCCGGGTCCGCAGGTGGCCGTCGGCTCCCGCGGGCCGAGCCGCCGGCCCAGGGGTGCCCCGGCTGGGGAGCCGCCCCGCGCGCTCAGAAGGTGAGGCGACTGCCACCGTCGGGAGCCGTGCTGCTGGCCGCCACCAGGACGTCCAGCAGCTCCTCCATCCCGGGCAGATAGGGGCCGCTGCCGCCCTCCGGGACGACAGGGCGACGTTCCCAGCAGACCTCGCTGCCAGCGGCTTCCGTGGGCGGCAGCGGGATGTAGCCGCCCTCTCCGTGGAAGCGCAGCGAGCTGGGCACCCAGTCCTGGGCGTGCAGCAGTTCGCCGAGCTCGGCCAGTTCGTACGGTGCCACCAGCAGAAGGAAGCGGGTGGGCGTGGCGGCGACGGGGCCGGTGCGCACTCCGCGCCGGTCCAGTTCGCGCAGCGCGGCCACCCCGGCCGAGGCGGGCAGGCTGAGCGCGCAGGGGGCGCTGCCGCCGGTGGCCAGCAGAACGGAGGCGCCGGGGCGGTCCGTCCACCACCAGCGCACCATCCGGGCATCGGTGGTGGCGGCCAGCAGGTCGACCTCATGCGGGTGCGCACCGGGCACCGGGCAGTCGGGACGGGGGCAGGCGCATGCGCGTGAAGAGGGGCGGGCGGAATCCCGCAGGGCGGCACCGGGCACCACCGGCCAGTGCCACTGGGTGGCACACCCGAGCGCGGCCGTCCGCCGTGCCCAGCGTGACATGCGTCGCCTTCCGATTCCGAGGATCTCGCGCATGGGCGCTCGTTCCTTTCCGTTACGCCGAAACAACTCCGGACAACGCCGAGCGGGCTCCGTCGGGCATCGACAAAGGATCCTCCGAGGTCGACAAAACCGCCGAGAGCGACACAGAACGTGGATTTCACATCACTACGCGTACAAAGCAGCGCATCATGGTGCAGGCCTGGCGTGGAACATCGCGGGGGGTGGCGCGCGCTTGGCGCTTGCGCTTCGTGCCGTGCGTACGTGCCTGGTGTGCTGAACCAGCTTGCCACGCACCGGACGCCGGGTCCGGCCACTGCCGGTTGAGACGCAGGGACGCGTTTCCGGGTTCCGATCGACCCCGACCGACCCGCACTCTCTCCCACTCGTACCCAGAACCGGCCCTGCGACCGATACCGATGGACGACAGTCGATCCCGAACAGGCGCACACAGGGAACTTTTCGCGCCAATCTGCGGGACAATCGGCTTGTCACCCCCGGCGAAGCACCCCGTCCGGACATGATCGCCCACACAAGGACAACGCTGGACATCCCGTCGGCGGTGCGTGTACATCTGGATGCATTACCGGCAGAGCACCATGACATGGGGGTTTGCGATGCTGATGAGAAGAACGATCTCCGTGGAAAGCCACTGCTCATGAGTACACCCCGGAACTCAAAAGTGGCTGGAATCAGCCCACCCCCGACACAGGCGGAGCACACTAGCGCCCCTTCGGGCTCCGCACACCCCCCGGACGGCGCCGATCAGGCCCCCGGGAACACGGTGCCGGACGCCGCGGTGCACGCCGGCGAGGGCTGCGCCCCGGGCTTCGGTGCGTCCCCGCAGACGGCGACGCACGGCGGCGAGGGCCCCGCCGACGGGCTCCCGCCCCGGCCGGTCGACCGGCTCGCCGCCGTGCAGGACCGGCTGGCGGGCTGGATCTCCGACCTCACGACACTGCACGACCTCACCGAGCGGCTGCTGCGCTCGGACTCACTGGAAGAGGCGCTGGACGAGACCCTGCGGGCCGGCGCGTCGCTGGTCGGCGCCCGCCGCGGGCTGATCGCCCTGGAGCCGGGTGACGGACTCGGCCCGGAACGCACGGTCGGGCTGGGGCTGGGCCGGTCCGACCTGGGCCAGCTGGAGACGATTCCGCGCAGCGCCACCTTCCACGGCCGCCTGCTCGACGGCCTGCCGGAGTCCGGCGGTCCGCGGGAGCTGACCCGGCCCGACCTTGCGGGAGAGGACGACCTCGACCCCCGCCACCGCGAGGTCGCCGCCCGTCTGGGTTACGCCGCCGGCCACGCGGTGGCACTCGCCACCGCCAGCACCGGCCGGGACCCGGAGGGGACGGCCCCCGGCACCCCCGCGCCTCTCGGCCTCCCGGCAGCACCCGGCGTCCCGGCAGCCGGCGCCGCCTTCGACGACCCGGCCGAGCCGACCGGACGCCCCGCTGTGCACCTGGGTGCCGCGGTCTGGCTGTACGACGAGCCGGCCGAGCCCGACGGGCGGCAGCGCCACCTGCTGGGCCTGTATCTGCGCTGCGCCGCCGAGCAGATCGACCGACAACTCTCGCTCGACCGCGCCCGCGCCGCGGCCGAGGCGGTGCGGGAGGAGCTGCTCCCGTCCCGCCTGCCGCGCGTACCGGGGGTGCGGCTCGCCGTGCGGCACCGCACCGGTCCCCGCGGCGGGGGCGACTGGTACGACGCCCTTCCGCTGCCCGAGGGGGCACTCGGCCTGGCGGTCGGCGGCGTGACGGGCAGCGGCCCGACGGCGATCGCGGCGATGGGCCGGCTGCGGGCCTCGCTCCGCGCCTACGCCGTGATGGAGGGCGAGGACCCGGTCGCGGTGCTCTCCGACCTGGAGCTGCTGATGCGGCTCACCGAGCCCGCCCGTTCGGCCACCGCGCTGTTCTGCTTCGCCGAGCCCGGCTCCCGGCGGATCGTCCTCGCGGGAGCCGGGCACTGCCCGCCGCTGCTCGTCGGCCCGCGCCGGTGCGACTTCGTCGAGACCACGCTGTCCGCCCCGCTGGGTATGCTGGCCTGCTGGGAGGCGCCGAGCGTGGAGCTGGAACCGGAGGCCGGTGAAACGCTCCTGCTGTACAGCGACGGGTTGGTGCAGCGCACCGGCCTGCCCCTGGACCGGGCCTACGCGCGCGTGCGGGCCGCCGCCGCCGGCGCGTCCCCCGCGGTGCGGGACGACCCCGACGCCCTCGTCGATCACGTGCTGCACACCGTCCTGCCCGACGGAGGCGCGGACGCCGACGGCGAGGAGGACGTGGTGCTGCTCGCCGCCCGCTTCTGACCGCCCCGGAGCCGACCGGTCGGAAGCCGTCCCGGTGCCGGGCCTGCCCCCTGTCCGGGTGCGGGCGGCGAAGGCTCCGGTGGTTCGGCCCGCCGCTGGTCGGCGGCCGGGACATACGATGGACGGCGGTCCCAGTCCGTACGCAAGGAGGCAGCGACGTGGCCGAGCAGCAGTCGCCGGAGACCCCGGCTGACGAGCAGCCCATCAAGCAGCGGAAGAACGGCCTCTACCCGGGTCTGTCCGACGAGCTTGCCGAGAGCATGAGGTCCGGGTGGGCCGACACCGAACTGCACGACCTCGAACCGGTCGAGCAGGCCGAGCACACCGCACGCCGCCGCGCCGCGCTCTCCACGCGTTTCCCCGGCGAGCGGCTGGTCGTGCCGGCGGGCGGTCTGAAGACCCGCTCCAACGACACCGAGTACCGCTTCCGTCCCTCGGTCGAGTACACGTGGCTGACGGGTGACCAGAGCGAGGACGGCGTCCTCGTGCTGGAGCCCAGGTCCGGCGGTGAGGGGCACGACCCGCTCCTCTACCTGCTGCCGCGTTCCGACCGGGAGAACGGCGAGTTCTGGCTGGACGGCCAGGGCGAGTTGTGGGTCGGCCGCCGACAGAGCCTGTCCGAGGCCGAGAAGCGGTACGGGATGCCCTGCGCCGACGTGCGCACCGCCGCCGCGTCGCTGCGCGACGCCACCGGACCGGTGCGGCTGGTGCGCGGCCACGAGGACGCCCTGCTGACCGCGCTCCACGACAAGGTCACCGCCGAGCGGGACGAGGAGCTGCGCACGTACCTGTCCGAGGCGCGGCTGGTCAAGGACGCGTTCGAGATCGACGAGCTGCAGAAGGCGGTGGACGCCACCGTCCACGGCTTCGAGGACGTCGTCCGGGTGCTCGACAAGGCGGAGGCCACCTCGGAGCGCTACATCGAGGGCACCTTCTTCCTGCGCGCCCGGGTCGAGGGCAACGACATCGGCTACGGCTCGATCTGCGCCTCCGGACCGCACGCCACGACGCTGCACTGGGTGCGCAACGACGGCCCGGTGCGCTCCGGTGAGCTGCTCCTGCTGGACGCCGGTGTGGAGACCCACAGCCTCTACACCGCCGACGTCACCCGGACGATGCCCGTCAACGGCCGGTTCGACCCGCTCCAGCGGAAGATCTACGACGCCGTGTACGAGGCCCAGGAGGCGGGCATCGCGGCGGTGCGCCCGGGAGCGAAGTACCTCGACTTCCACCGGGCCGCGCAGCAGGTGCTGGCGACACGCCTGGTCGAGTGGGGACTGGTGGAGGGGCCGGTCGAGCGGGTGCTGGAGCTCGGGCTCCAGCGGCGCTGGACGCTGCACGGCACCGGCCACATGCTGGGCATGGACGTGCACGACTGCGCCGCCGCGCGCCGGGAGAGCTACGCCGAGGGCACCCTGGAGCCCGGCATGTGCCTCACCGTCGAGCCGGGTCTCTACTTCCAGCCCGACGACCTCACGGTGCCGGAGGAGTACCGCGGCGTCGGCGTGCGGATCGAGGACGATCTCGTGGTGACGGAGGACGGCAACCGGAACCTGTCGGCGGGCCTCCCCCGCCGGGCCGAGGACGTCGAGTCCTGGATGGCCGAGCTCAAGGGCTGACCTGACCGGTCGGCACGGCCCGCGGCCGGTGGGCCCCTTCGGGGGGGCTCACCGGCCGCAGCCGTGTCTCTACCAACCCCGCGGACAGCCGGCCCCGCGGTGGGACGGAGCCGCAAGGCGGACGGCAGCGCCACCGGTCACAGGACGGTAGCGCCACCGGTCACAGGACGGCAGCGGTATCGGGCGCGGGACCGGGGACGCCGGGCGCGGGCCCCCGGAGCGGCGCCGGGGGCCGGCCCCGGGGACGGCCCGGGTCCCCCGTTCGGAGTGCCTCCAGTGGTCGCGGCGCCGAACGGGGGATCCCATGATCCTGGACGCGCGCCCGCCTTCCCGCGCGTACCAGGGAGTCACGATGCGCAGAGCTCACCGCGGCCCGGGAGCCGCCCGTCTCACCGCTGCCGGTCTGCTGTCCGCGGCCGTCGTCCTGGGCACCGCCGGCACGGCAGCCGCGGACCCTGTCGTCGACGGCAGCGTCACCGTCCAGCCCAACCCGGTGGCGCCGGGCCACGGTTTCGCCGTGTACGGCACCAACTGCGCCGACGACACAGGAACCGTCAGGTTCGAACCGCCGTCCGGCGGCGCCGCACTGCCCGACCTGGAGCTCAGCATGCTGAGCAACGCGCTGGGCGCGACCGGCAGCGTTCCGGAGGGGACCGGCCCCGGCGGCTACCGGGTGCTGGTCGACTGCGACGACACCACCTACGAGGGCACCCTCACCGTGGCAGCGGGCGCCGCCTCGCTCTCGCCGAGCAGTTCGCCGAGTGCCACGCCGAGCCAGTCGCCGAGTGTGAGCAGCACCTCGACGCCGTCGGCGCAGCCGACCGCCTCGGCCACCGCGCCGCAGGGCGGGGTACGCACCGGTAGCGGCGGCACGAGCAGCACGGTGAACCCGGCCGTCTGGGCCGCGGGGGGCGCCGTCGTGATGGCACTGATCGGCGGCGGCCTCTGGTACCGCCGGCACGGACAGGCCTGACCGCGGGCGGAGGCCCGGACACGCGCCCGGGCCCCCGCCCATCCGGCCCCGCCCGCGGTCAGGCCCCGCTCCCGCTCCCCGGTCGCGCACACGGTAGCGGCCGCGGCCGTGCCCGCGGTCACGCACGGGCGCCCGGGGCGCCCGAGACGTCGAGGTCGCCCGGCGCAGCACACACCGTACGCACGCACATGCCGGTCGATTCGCGCACCCGGCCTTGCAGATGCGCCACCCATATCGCTAATGTGCCGCACATGCAGCAGTACACCCTGAGTCGCGCGGCGCGTCTGCTGGACGTGAGCCCGGACACCGCGCGGCGCTGGGCCGACGCCGGCCGCCTCCGCACCGAGCGCGACGCCTCGGGCCGTCGGCTGATCGACGGCCGCGAACTGGCCGCGTTCTCAGTACACCTCGCCCAGCAGGACGAGGGCGACGAGGAGGCACCCTACACCTCTGCGCGCAACGCCTTCCCCGGCATCGTCACCGCCGTGAAGCTCGGCGATGTCGCCGCCCAGGTGGAGATCCAGGCCGGACCGCACCGGCTGGTGTCCCTGCTGACCAGGGAGGCCGTCGAGGAGCTGGGCCTGGAGGTCGGCGTCGAGGCGACCGCGCGGGTGAAATCCACCAGTGTGCACATCGACCGCACCTGAACCGGCGCGCCCGGCGGCCCGGTCGGCGACCGGCACCGGGCCGCCGCCGCACCGCACAGCCGAGGAGCCGCTCCGCATGCGTCCCGCAACCCGACGACCGCGCCGCCTCTCCGGCGCGGTGCTCGCCTCCGCGCTGCTGCTGCCGCTGGCCGCCTGCGGCGGCTCGGAGACGGCGGACGGTCCGACCGAACTGACCGTGCTCGCCGCGGCCTCGCTCACCGACGTCTTCCGCGCCGCGGGCGCCGCCTACGAACGGGAGCACCCGGGCACCGAGGCGGCCTTCTCCTTCGCCGGCTCCCAGGAGCTCGCCGCCCAGGTACGGCAGGGCGCCCCCGCCGACATCATCGCCACCGCGGACGTCCCCACGATGGAGGGCCTGCGGGACGAGACCGGTGCGTCGGCCGTCTTCGCCCGCAACCGCCTGGTCATCGCGACCGAGCCGGGGAACCCGGAGCAGGTCGGCGGTCTCGCGGACCTCGGCGACCCCGACCTGAAGGTCGTCCTCGCCGCCGACGAGGTCCCGGTGGGCCGGTACGGACGGCAGCTGCTGGCCGACCGGGGGGTGTCCGTCCGCCCGGTGTCGCGGGAGCCCAGCGTGCGGGCGGTGCTGAGCAAGGTCGAGCTGGGCGAGGCGGACGCCGGCATCGTCTACCGGACGGACACCCGGGCAGCCGGCGCCGAGAAGGTGGACACCGTGGAGATGCCCGACGGGCAGAACGTGGTCGCCGCCTATCCGGCCGCCGCGCTCGACGGCTCCGACCACCCCGAGGAGGCCGCGGCGTTCGTGGAGTGGCTGACCGGGGACACAGCACGAGGGCTGCTCCGCGATGCCGGTTTCCAGCAGCCCTGACGGCGGCGCACGCCGCCCGGCGCCTCGTCCGGGCGCCGCCGCCCGCTCCGGTCGCGCACGCCGCCCGCGACCCGCCCCGCCCACCGGCCCCCCAGCACGGGCGGGGACCCCCGGCGGAACGGACCGACGGTGAACCGGAACCGCAGCCGCAACCGGGTGTCCGGCACCCGGGCTCCGCTCGCACTCGCCCTGCCCGCGCTGCTGGCGGTCGCGTTCCTCCTACTGCCGCTGCTCGGCGTACTGGCACGCACTTCGTGGGGCGAACTCGGCGGCCACCTCACCGCACCGGAGTCCGTCCGGGCGCTGCGGCTGTCGCTGACCGTGTCCCTGTGGACGCTGGTGCTCTCGCTGCTGCTCGGTGTCCCGCTGGCCTGGGTCCTCGCGCGGGTGCCCTTCCGCGGCAAGGCGGTGGTCCGCTCGCTGGTGCTGCTGCCGATGGTGCTGCCCCCCACCGTCGGCGGTGTCGCCCTGCTGCTCGGCTTCGGCCGACGCGGGTTGCTCGGACCCTGGTTGGAGAGCACCTTCGGGCTGGTGCTGCCGTTCCACACCTCGGGGGCCGTGGTCGCGGCGACCTTCGTGTCCATGCCGTTCCTCGTCATCAGCCTGGAGGGCGCGCTGGCCGGGCTCCGACTCCGCTACGAGGAGACCGCCGCCTCGCTCGGCGCCTCCCCGTTCCGGGTGTTCAGGACCGTGACGCTGCCGATGGTGGCCCCCGGGCTGGCCGCGGGGGCCGCCCTGACGTGGGCTCGTGCGCTCGGCGAGTTCGGTGCCACCATCACCTTCGCCGGGAATCTGCCCGGCAGCACCCAGACCCTGCCCCTCCAGGTCTACCTGCTGCTCCAGAACGCACCGGAGGCAGCGACCTCGGTGTCGCTGCTGCTGCTCGTGGTGGCTACGGCCGTCCTCGTCGCCCTGCGCGGCCGCTGGACCGCAGGCGCCCGGTCGGTCCCCGCGGACCGGCACGCGCCCGAGCCCGGCACCGCGGCGGACCCGCTCTCCACTCCCGCCGCTCCGGGAGCCGCGCCGAAGGCCGACCAGGCCGCTCCGACCGCAACCCGGGCCGCACCGCCCGCGACCGCACCGGCGGAGGCCGCGGCCGGAGACGGGCCCCGGGACGGGTGGGGTCTGCACGCCGAGGTGACCGGCTTCAACCGCCTCGTGCTGGACGCGGACCCCGGCACCACCGTGGCGGTGGTCGGCCCGAACGGGGCCGGCAAGACCACTCTGCTGCGGGCGCTGCTGGGGCTGACCGGCCGCTCCCACGCCCGGGTCGCGCTCACCGGGGCGCCGTCCGGCGACCGGGTGGAGGTGACGGCCGCGCCGCCGCACCGCCGGGGCGTGGCCTGGGTGCCGCAGGACGGTGCGCTGTTCCCGCATCTGACCGCCCTCGCGAACACCGCCTACGGGCTGCGGGCCCGGGGGATGCCGCGGGCCGAGGCACAGCGGGCCGCACAGGGCTGGCTGGACCGGCTGGGAGTCGGCCCCCTCGGACACCGCCGGCCCGATCGCCTCTCCGGCGGCCAGGCCCAACGGGTGGCGCTGGCAAGGGCGCTGGCGGCACACCCGCGCCTGCTGCTGCTCGACGAACCGCTGGCCGCTCTCGACCAGACGACACGGGCGCAGGTACGGCACACCCTGCGCGCGCACCTTTCCGACTTCGGCGGGGTCTGCCTGATCGTCACCCACGATCCGGTTGAGGCGGTCTCCCTGGCCGACCGGGTCCTCGTGCTGGACGGCGGCCGTGCGGTGCAGGACGCGCCGCCCACCGAGGTGGCCCGGCATCCCAGGTCACCCTGGGTGGCGCGGATGCTGGGCAGCAACGCCTGGCCGGGCACGGCCGGCGCCGAGGGCCTGGAGTGCGCGGGTGGCGGGCACCTGGTCGCCGCCGAGCCGGTTCCGGTCGGCACCGGGGCGCTCGCGGTGATCCCGCCGGAGGCGGTCTCGCTGCACCGGGACCGCCCGGCAGGCAGTCCGCGCAACGTGTGGCGGGGCACGGTGCGGGAGATCACCGCGATGGGCAGCAGGCTGCGTGTCCTGGTCGTCTCGGACAGCGCCCCCGACCTCGTCGCGGAGATCACCCCGGCTGCGGCGGCGGAGCTGCGCCTCGCCGACGGCACCGCGGTGTGGAGCAGCGTCAAGGCGACCGAGGTCACCCTCGTCCCCACGTGAGGACTGTCCCGCCCGGCACCGACAGCACACCGGCGTGTTCGGGAAGTCCCGCCGGCCCGGCGAGTCCTCGCGCCCTCGTACCGCAGGAGGCCCGGGAGGCTCCGGAGCCCGATGAGAATCGGCCGTTGCCGAGGAATCGTGCGGGATCCGGGCCGGTGACGTTCCGGCAGATGGGCGCGGGTTCCGAGCCGAACGTTCGGACAGTGGTGGGGGCTTGGGCTGCGGGCTATTTCGGTAGGCACTCTTGTGCGCGACCCATCGCACCCCTGAGACTCCTGATTGTCAGGAGCACGCCAGAGCATCACGGCGTGCTCAGGCTCTGCTCCCCCGGGCCACACCCAAGGCCCTTACCCCACGGAGGACGAGTGAAGACCAGACGTACCACCACCCCCCTCGGCGGCATGTCCAAGCGCGCCCGCCTGATCGCCACCGCTTCGGGGCTCGCCGTGGCCGCGGCGCTGATGAGCCCGGCCGTCGCCCAGGCCGAGGAGCCCTCGACGTTCAGCAAGGCCCAGTTGAACCAGGCCAGTGACGCGGTCCTGGAAGCTGACGTCGCGGGCACCGCCTGGCGGGTCGACGAGAAGACCGGCACCCTGGTCGTCAAGGCCGACCGCACCGTCAGCAATGCCGAGATCGCCGAGATCAAGAAGGCCGCGGGTTCCAACGCCGGCGCCGTCGAGATCGAGCGCACCCCGGGCAAGTTCACCAAGTACATCTCCGGCGGCGACGCCATCACCACCGGCAGCGGCCGTTGCTCGCTGGGCTTCAACGTGCGCAGTTCCAGCGGCGCTTCCTACTTCCTGACCGCGGGCCACTGCACCGACGGCTTCCCGACCTGGTACACCGGCTCCGGCGCCTACCTGGGTCCGACGGCGGCTTCCAGCTTCCCGGGCAACGACTACGGGATCGTCCAGCACAGCAACTCGCAGTCGAAGCCGGGCACCGTCGGCGGCCAGGACATCACCACGGCCGCCAACCCGTCCGTCGGCCAGTCCGTCACCCGGCGCGGCAGCACCACCGGCACCCACGGCGGCCAGGTCACCGGCCTGAACGCCACCGTCAACTACGGCGGCGGCGACGTGGTCTACGGCATGATCCAGACCAACGTCTGCGCCGAGCCCGGCGACAGCGGCGGCCCGCTGTACTCCGGCACCACCGCGCTCGGCCTCACCTCGGGCGGCAGCGGCAACTGCACCTCGGGCGGTACGACCTTCTTCCAGCCGGTCGTCGAAGCCCTGAACGCCTACGGCGTGAGCGTGTACTGAGCACCACCGACCGGGGTCCGCTCCCCGTCGCCAGCGCCCCGGCCGTCGGCACCGCCGTCGGCCGGGGCGTCTCCGGCGCGGGGGCTCCGAGGAGCCCGATCGGGGGAACGACCCCGACGGAGCCACGAAGCACGGCGGCGTCGGAGGTCGGCCGCTTCAGGACGCCTTCAGCAGGGCGTCGTCACGCCACTTGAGGATCTTGTCGAAGCTGACCACCGCCCCGTCGCCGGGTCGGCTGCGGAACCGGACGTGGTCGACGAGCGACCTGATCAGGAACAGGCCGCGCCCGCCCTCCGCACCCGCCTCGGGAACGTCCTGTCCGACGGGCGCCGGCGGTACGGCCTCCGGAGCGGGCCCGAGGGACGGCCCCGGCAGCGGCACCCGGACGCCCTCCGGCGAGGTGCCGCGAACGGACCCGGTGGCAGCGGGAGTCGGGGACGTACCGGAGGACCGGGGGAAGGAGTCGGCCGGATGTTCGGCGGCCCCCAGGAACGCGGGCCCGGAAACGGTGGCCGGAAAGCCGGGACCGCGGTCGCTGACCTCGATCCGGCACAGATCGCCGTCCAGATGGGCCGTGACCCGGTAGGCGTCGTCGGCGCCGCTGCCGCGCCCGTGCTCGACGGCGTTGGCGCAGGCCTCCGAGAGGGCCACCGACAGGTCGTACGCGATGTCGGCCTCCACTCCGGCCGTTTCCATCGTCCCGAGCAGCAGTCGGCGGGCGAGAGGCACGCTCGCGGCCTCACGCCGCAAATGGAGAGTCCACCAGATGCTCATGCTCCAGCCTCCTGGCTGCGGTCGACATACCGAGGCTCGACATACCGATACGTATTGCCCTTCTCACCGCACCGTAAGCATCGGGTTGACGTGACACCGCTCATTCGGCGCATGCCAGGCGTTCCGCCGCGCCAGGCTCCGCCCGATGTCGGCCACGTCGCCCTGCGACCCGCTCCCGGCGCCGCCGCGCCGCCTCCCGACGCCTACGGCCGTCCGGCCCGGGGCGGCCCTGCCCGTGTCCGGTACGACCGGTGGTGAGATGATGTCGCCCGCCATGGTTGTACCCGTGCGGCGTGCGAGCGCCGATCTGCGCGTTCTCCGGGCCGCGGTGTTCACCGCGGCCTGCGTCGCGCTGTCCGCGGCCGGCCATGTGTTCGCCGCGGGAGCCCCGGTACCGCTGTGGTCCCTGGGCGTCGCCGTGGCGGCGGTGTTCGCGGTGGCCCTCCCGCTCGCCGGGCGCGAGCGGACGCTGCCCGGGATCGCCGGCGTCCTGGCCGCGGGGCAACTCGCCCTGCACACTCTCTTCGCCGCCGCGCACAACGGCGCCGCGGTACCCGCGCCGCCGTCCCCGACGGGCAGTGGCAGCGGTCTGGTCGCACTCGCCGGCAGCCTGCTCTGCGGCAGCCAGCCGACCGTCGGCATCACACACGCCGAGGCCCGGCGCATCCTGGCCGACGCGGGCATCGACGTACCGGCGGTCGCCCAGGCAGCCCACGCGACGCATCCGGTCGTCACCCCGTCCGCGGCCGGCGGCGACCCGGCCGCCGTCGAGTGCCTCCAGGCGATCGTGCGGACGGCGCTGTCCATGGCGTCCGGTCCGATGCTGCTGGGCCACCTCGCCGCGGCGCTGGCCGCCGGCTGGCTGCTGCGGCGCGGAGAGGCCGCACTGTGGCGGCTGGTCCAGCTGTCCGCCGTCGCGGTGGACGAGGCGCTGCGGTCACTGCGCGCCGCCCTCCGCGCCACCGACCGCCCCGCCGCGGAGCACGGCACTGCGGCGTCCGGACCGTGTCCCACCGGCGCGTCCGACGGGTGGGCCCCGGCGCCCGCCGAACTGCGGCACTCCGTCAGCCGGCGCGGTCCGCCGGCTGACCGGCGCGACGTCGACCTGACGGCCTGACCCGCCCCGTCCCCTCCCGGCCGCCGGCGCAACGCGCCGGTGCCCGCGTGCGCTGCGGTTCCCGCGTGCGCGACAGCGGAGGAGGACGCACACGGATGCGGCCGGTGCACCCACCGGTTCCGACCGGTGCCCGGGCTGAACAGGGAGCGGTCGCGTCGCCGTACCCCATCCTGTCCGTTTCCCGCTGTATCTGGAGTGTCCGATCAGATGACCTCGTTCAAGACCAGCTCGTTCGCCCGCCGCGCCGCCGTCGCCACCACGCTGACCGCGGCCGCCGTCCTCGTGGGCGGCGGGCCCGCCCTCGCCCACGTGACCGTCGACCCGGAGGAGGTTCCGGCCGGCGGCTACGCCACGATCAACTTCAAGGTCCCCAACGAACGGGACAACGCCTCCACCACCAAGCTGGAGATCACCCTCCCGACCGACCACCCCCTCGCCTCCGTGCAGCCCGAAGCGGTCCCCGGCTGGGAGGTGGAGGTCGAGCGCGGCAAGCTGGACGAGCCGATCGAGATGCACGGCGAGGAGGTCAACGAGGCCCCGCGCCGGATCGTGTGGACCGGCGGCGAGATCGCGCCGGGCCAGTTCCAGCGCTTCCCGGTCTCGGTCGGCCAACTGCCGGGGGACGCCGACCAACTGGTCTTCAAGGCGATTCAGACGTACGACAACGACGAGGTCGTCCGCTGGATCGAGGTGCCCGAGGGCGGCGAGGAGCCGGACAGCCCCGCGCCGGTCCTGGCACTCGGCGAGTCCGAGGGCGGCCACGGCGCCGCCGACGACGAGCACGAGCAGGCCGACGACACCGAGCAGGCCGGCGACACCGAGGAGACCGCGTCCGGCGGCGAGCCGGAAGCCGCCGCGGACACCACCGCCCGGGTACTGGCCGGGGTCGGCATCGCGGCCGGCCTCGGCGGCATCGCCTTCGGCGTGGCCGCCCGCCGCCGCACCTCCTGACCGCGAGGGTGGCCGCCTGACCGGTTCCGGTGCCGCCCGGGGTGGTGCCGGGAGCCGTACGGCTCCCGGCACCACCCCGGCCCCGCCCGGCCGACCGCCCCTTCACCACCCTCACCATCTTCACCACCGGCAAGGAATACAGCGCCATGCGAAGCACCACCCGATCCGCACCCGGCGGCCGGCGCCGTCGGCAGGCAGCCGCCCTCGCGTCGGCAGCCCTGCTCGCCGTCGCCGCGGCCGCCTGCTCCGGCGGCGGCGACGAGGGCGGGGACACCGTCGCCGAGGTCTCGAAGACCTCGGACACCAGCCGGGCCACCGTCCTCGACCAGCCCTTCGACAAGCCCGACCTGGTTCTCACCGACACCTCGGGCGAGGAGTTCGACCTGGTCGAGGAGACGGCCGGCAAGCCCACGCTGCTCTACTTCGGCTACACCAACTGCCCCGACATCTGCCCGCTGACGATGGGCAACGTGGCCGTCGCCGAGGCCGGTCTGACCGAGGCGCAGCAGGAGGAACTCCAGGTCGTCTTCGTCACGAGCGACCCCGAACGGGACACCCCAGACGAGCTGGGCGCGTGGCTGGACGGGGTGGCGCCCGGCGCGGTCGGCCTGACCGGCGACTTCGCCACCATCCAGGCCGGCGCCCGTTCCGTCGGCGTCTCCATCGAGCCGAGCGTCGAGAAGGAGAACGGCGATATCGAGTCCACCCACGGCTCGCAGGTGCTGTTCTTCTCGCCCGAGGACGACAAGGCGCACGTGCTCTACACGGAGGACGCGACCGCCGAGGCCTTCGAGAAGGACTTCCCCCGGCTCGTCGAGGGGAAGAACCCGTGACCGGCCCGCGCGGCCTCCGCGCCGCGGGCCTCGCGTGCCTGCTGGCTGCCGTGACCGCCCTGTCCGGTTGCGCCGGCGGGGACGCCGAGGGACCCCAGGTGTCCGCCGTGCCGGACTCCGCCTACATCCCGGAGCCCCCGACCGACAGCACCGCGGGCGGCTTCCTCACCCTCACCAACGAGGGCGACGAACCGGACCGGCTCACCGGCGTCACGAGCGACCTGTCGGACGACGTCCAGTTGCACCGGACGGAGGACAACCGGATGTCCCGGGTGGACTCGCTGGAGATCCCGGCCGGCGGGGAACTCGCGCTCTCCCGTGGCGGCAACCACGTGATGTTCATGGAGCTGAACCGCGTTCCCTCCGAGGGCGAGACAGTCGCGCTGGAACTGCGTTTCGAGAAGTCCGACCCGATCACGCTCGACGTCCCCGTGGAGTCCGGAACTTACACCGGGCACGCGCACTGAGGAGCTGATCCCATGTCCAGCACCGCTCCCCCCACCGCCGCGCGGCTCCCGGCCGCGGTCACCGCGACGCTCGCCGTGGTCGCCGCGCTGCTCGCGGCGCTGCTCGGCACCGCCCAGCCGGCCGCCGCGCACGCCTCGCTGACCAGCACCAGCCCGGCGGAGGGATCGGTGCTGGAACGGGCTCCCCGCACGGTCACGCTGACGTTCTCCGAGCAGGTCGCCGTGTCCGACGACTCGATCAGGGTGCTGGACCCGAACGGCGACCGCGCGGACGACGGCGAGCTGCGGGACCTGTCCGCCGACGGCACCGTGCAGTACGCCGTCGGCATGACGCCGGGAGTGCCCGACGGCACGTACACCGTCGCCTGGCGGGCGGTGTCCGCCGACAGCCACCCCATCTCCGGCGCCTTCACCTTCGCCGTCGGGGCTCCGTCCGAGACCGCCGCCGTGCTCGGCGAGGAGGGCGGCAGCGCGGTGGTGGAGAACCTGCACGTCGTCGGCCGCTACCTCGCCTACGCCGGGTTCATCCTGCTGGTGGGCGGCGCGGCGTTCCTGGTCGTCACCCGCTACCGCGGGGAGGGGCTGCGGGCCGTGCAGCGGCTGACCGCGGGCGGCTGGATGCTGCTCACCGCCGCCACTGTGGCGCTGATGCTGCTCCGCCACCCGTACACCACCGGCGGCGGCCCGGCCGACGCCTTCGACATGGCCGGTCTCCAGGCGGTTCTGGAGACGAAGCAGGGTGCCGCACTGATCTCCCGGCTGCTCCTGCTGGGGACGGCGGCGCTCTTCCTCTCCGTCCTCTTCGGCTCCCCCCGCCGTCCGGGACGCGGCCTCTCCGACGGCGATCCGCCCCGAGGCCAGGGCCCCGAGAGCGCGTCCGGCAGCGAAGCGGACGACGGCGGAGCGGGGGCCCGGCAGCGCCGGGACCTGCTCCTGGGCCCGTCCATCGGCGGAGCGGTCGTCGCCGTGGGACTCGCCGCCACCTGGGCCATGGCCGAGCACGCCTCCACCGGGATCCAACCGGCCGTCGCGATGCCGGTGGACGTCCTTCACCTGCTCGCCGTGGCGGGTTGGCTCGGCGGTCTCGCCTGCCTGCTGATGGCCTTCGCCCGCGACGGGCGGGTGGGGCGGGACGTCGTGCGGCGCTTCTCCCGCGTGGCCTTCGGCTGTGTACTGGTGCTGATCGCCACCGGCCTCTACCAGTCCTGGCGGCAGGTCGGCTCCTGGTCCGCGCTGACCGGCACGGACTACGGTCGCCTGCTGCTGCTCAAGGTGGGTCTGATGGCGCTGCTGGTCGGTGCGGCGGCCTTCTCCCGGCGCCTGACAGGCCGCCTGACCGAGACCCGCCCGGCGGGAACGGCGCCGCAGCCCGCCACCGGCCCGCAGCCCGCAAGCGTCCCGGAGACCCGGCCGGCGGACAGTGCCGGTGCCCTCCCGGAGGCCCCCGAGCCGAACGCGGAGCGGATGGCGCAGTTGGCGCGGCAGCGACGGGCCGTCGACGCCGCACAGCGCCGCCGGGACCGCGAGACGGCCCGCGAAGCGGACCCCGCGGGCGCCGGACTGCGCCGCTCGGTGCTGGTCGAGGCGTCGATCGCGGCGCTCCTGCTCGCGGTCACCACCGTGCTCACCGGTACCGAGCCGGCGCGCGGCGAACAGACCGCAAGAGAGAACGCGCCCGCCGCGGACGCGCCGCCGGTGGCCCCCGACGAACCCGTCTCGCTGTCGGTGCCCTTCGACACCGGCGGTCCGGAAGGGCGGGGCACCGCCCAGCTCGACCTCGACCCGGCGCGCAGCGGCGAGAACACCCTGCACCTGCGCACGGACGTCGACGCCGAGGAGGTGAAGGTCGCCTTCACCCTGCCGTCGCAGGACATCGGGCCGCTGCCCGTCGCGCTGGAGTCCGTGATGGGCGACAAGCGACACTGGCTGAAGGCGAGCTTCCGGTTGCCGCTGGCCGGCAAGTGGGAGATCGACGTGACGGTTCGGACGTCCGACGTCGACCAGGTGACCGAGACCAAGACGATCGAGATCGGCTGAGACAGCGCATGCACGACGAACACCCCCTCACCCGGCGCAGGCTGCTGGGCACCGCCGGAGCGGCCGGGGCCGCCGGGGTCGTCCTCGGCGCGGCCGGTGGCGTGGCCGGTCACGCCACCGCGCAGGGCGATCCGCCCGCCGACCTGGCCGGCGTCGGCCGGGCCGCCGTGCCCTTCCACGGCACGCATCAGCCGGGCATCCTCCAACCCGCCCAGGCGCACGGGCACCTGCTCGCCCTGGACCTGGTGTCGGACGCCGGACGCCAGCAGGCCGCCGCGCTGCTGCGCCGCTGGTCGTCCGCGGCCGAGCGGCTGATGGCGGGGCGGCCCACCGAGGACGACACCGGCATCGCCCTGGACTCGGGACCGTCCTCGCTGACCGTCACGTTCGGCTTCGGCGCGAGCTTCTTCGCACGCACCTCGCTCACCGACCGGCTGCCCCGGGAACTGGCGCCGCTGCCCGACTTCTCCAACGACGCGCTGGACCCGAAGCGCTCCGGCGGGGACCTGTGGGTGCAGGTCGGCGCGGACGACTCGCTCGTCGCCTTCCACGCGCTGCGCACCCTGCAGCGGCTGGCCGCCGGCACCGCCCGCGTCCGCTGGCAGTCGACCGGCTTCAACCGGACGCCGGGCGCCACCGCGGAACCGCGGACCACCCGCAACCTGATGGGCCAGGTGGACGGCACCAACAACCCGAAGGAGACGGAGGAGGACTTCGCCGGGCGCATCTTCGTACCGCCCGGGGGGACGCCCGACTGGATGCGCGACGGCTCGTACGCCGTGGTGCGCCGTATCCGGATGCTGCTGGACCAGTGGGACGCGCGCTCGCAGGACGAGCAGGAGCGGGTCATCGGCCGGCGCAAGGCGGACGGCGCCCCGCTCTCCGGCGGCAGCGAGACCACCCCCGTCGCGCTGGAGAAGGCAGGCCCGGACGGGAACCTGGTGATCGCCCCGAACGCGCACGTCCGCGTCTCGGCGCCGGAGACCAACGGCGGCGCGGCGATGCTGCGCCGCCCGTACTCCTTCCACGACGGGTTCCTCGACGACGGCGCCCCCGACGCCGGGCTGCTGTTCGTCGCCTGGCAGGCGGATCCGCTGCGGGGCTTCGTGACCGTGCAGCGCAAGCTCGACCGCGGTGACGCACTCTCCCCCTTCATCCGGCACGAGAGCAGCGCCCTGTTCGCGGTGCCGGGCGGCGCGTCCGAGGGGGAGTACGTCGGCCAGGCGCTCCTGGAGGGGTGACGCCGGTCCCCCGGGTGCGCGATGGGTTTCCGCCGCGCGGCTCGTCGGTACGGGTGGCAGTCCGCGCGCCGGGGAGGCACCCATGGCGACCGGCGCACTCACGACATGCCTGTGGTTCGACGGCAGGGCAGTGGAGGCGGCGGAGCACTACACGTCGGTCTTCGAGGATTCGCGGATCGGCACGGTGACCCGGAACGGCGACGCGGGCACCGGCGTCCCCGGCACCGTCCTGACCGTCGAGTTCGAGCTATACGGCCAGAAGTTCGTCGGCCTCGACGGCGGTCCGCAGTTCACCTTCGACGAGGCCGTCTCGTTCCAGACCCCCCGCGCCGACCAGGCCGAGGTGGACCACTCCTGGAACCGGCTCTCCGAGGGGGTGCGGAGAGCCGCTGCGGGTGGCTCAAGGACCGGTTCGGGGTGTCCTGGCAGGTCGTGCCGACCGTGCTGCCCCGGCTGCTGTCGGACCCGGATCCGGAGCGGGCCCGGCGGGCCACCGAGGCGATGCTCACGATGGGCAGACCGGACATCGCCGCCCTGGAGAAGGCCGTCGCGGGCACCTGAGGGCTGCCCCGCGCTCTCCGGGGGCGAAGTGGCGCGCTCGGTGTCGGATGCGGGGCGTCGCAGGGGGAGGGAGCTCCGCACACCGGCCGCAGGGGGCGATCCGGCGGCGAAGTGCCGTGGCTGTCCTCGTGCGCCCGCCGGGGAGTGCGGGACGGCCCTCGGTTGCCGGCACGCGCCCCGGACCGGACGGGGTCCGCCGATCGGACGCGGCGGCCGGTACCGGCCCCCGTGGGTAGGGTGGGCCGGTGTTCCGGGCGATCGGCGGGCGGTCGCCGCGGGGACGCGCGAAGGAGCCGCAGCGCGATGTCACCAGCCAGCCGCTACACCTATCTGGGCCCCGAGGGCACCTTCACGGAGGCCGCGCTGCGCACGCTCCCCGAGGTGGCCACGCGCGAACTGGTGCCGATGGTCTCCGTGCCGGCGGCGTTGGACGCGGTGCGGGACGGCGAGGCCGCGGCGGCGCTGGTGCCGATCGAGAACTCGGTCGAGGGCGGAGTGACGGCCACCCTGGACGAGCTGGCCACCGGCGCACGGCTGATGATCTACCGCGAGGTGCTGCTGCCGATCGCCTTCGCCCTGCTGGTGCGGCCCGGCACCACGCTGGAGTCGATCAAGACGGTGACCGGCCACCCGGTCGCCCAGCCGCAGGTGCGCAACTGGCTCGCCGAGCGGCTCCCGAACGCGCTGTGGGAGTCGGCCGCCTCCAACGCGGACGGCGCCCGCCTCGTGCAGGAGGGCCGCTACGACGCGGCGTTCGCCGGTGAGTTCGCCGCGACGACGTACGGGCTGCAGCCGCTGGTCACCGACATCCACGACGCGGAGAACGCCGTGACCCGGTTCGTGCTGGTCGGCCGCCCGGCGCGGCCGGCCGCGCCCACCGGGGCGGACAAGACCTCGGTGGTGATGTGGCTGCGCGAGGACCATCCCGGCGCACTGCTGGAACTGCTGCAGGAGTACGCGTCCCGGGGCGTGAACATGATGCGGATCGAGTCGCGCCCGACCGGTGAGGGCATCGGCCGGTACTGCTTCTCGGTGGACTGCGAGGGGCACCTCCAGGACCGCCGGGTCGCGGATGTGCTGATGGGGCTGAGGCGGGTCTGCCGCGAGGTGCGCTTCCTCGGTTCCTACCCGCGCGCCGACGGGGTGCGGGCCGCCCTGCGTCAGGGCACCGCGGACGGGGACTTCACCGCGGCGGCCGACTGGGTGCAGCACTGCATGGACGGGCGGGGCTGAGCCCACCGGCCGGACGCTGCCGGCCCCGCGTCCGCCGACTCTCCGGCAGCCGCGGTCCGAGTTATCCACAGGCAGGGGTCGACGTCTGTGTACAAGTCGACACTCGATTCCGACACCGTCGACATATCCCTACGCGGGACCCAGGACCCCCAAGAGTGCCCCGATCCTTCCGTGTCAGCACTCTTCACTTGATCAACTCTTTGAAGGGGGGCAATTCCCCTCAAACGAGTGCGAATTGCCGGTTCGAACCGACGAAATCACACCTGCCGCAGCGAGACCGCCCGGGGGTTCCCGGAAATCCACAGGCCAACCTCCCATCCTGTGGATAAGTCGTGCCGCCCTCCCCGAAACTGTGGATAACCGGTGGACGGCCCCGCTCAACCAGGCGCTCGCCACCCGGAGTTCAACCCCCGCGCCACCGGCACGACAACTCGGCGCCGCCCGCCGGCCACCGCCGGGACCTCGCTTCCCGCCCCCCGATGCACCGCATATCCGCAGGTGAGGTGCGAAAAGCCCAAAAAGGGAGAAAGTCGAAAGTGGATTCCATCCCGGACTCCCGCTCCCCGGAGAGTTCCCGGCGGCGCCGCGGCTCCCGGGCCGGGTGCCGGAACGGGATGTCGAGCGGGCCGATGCCCCGCTCCCGCCCGAGGAGGAAGCGACTACGCAAGTGGGATGCGGGACCCGCCCCCGGTCCCGGTAGCCTGAGGGGGTGATTGACCTTCGCCAGCTCCGTGAGGACCCCGACCGTGTGCGCGCCTCCCAGCGCGCCCGAGGAGAGGACGTCGAACTCGTCGACTCCCTGCTCGCCGCCGACGAGCGCCGCCGATCCTCCAGCGTCCGCTTCGACGAGCTGCGCTCCGAGCAGAAGCAGCTCGGAAAACTCGTCCCCAGGGCATCCGGTGACGAGAAGGCGGAGCTGCTGCGGAAGGCGGGCGAGCTGTCCTCCGCCGTCAAGACGGCCGACGCCGCCCGGACCGAGGCGGCCGAGGAGACCCAGCGCCTGCTGCTCGGGCTGAGCAACCCGGTGCACCCGGACGTCCCGGTCGGCGGCGAGGAGGACTTCACCGTCCGCGAAACCCTCGGCAGCATCCGCGACTTCGAGGCCGAGGGCTTCGCTCCCAGGGACCACATGGAGCTGGGCCAACTGCTCGGCGCGATCGACGTCGAACGCGGCGCCAAGGTCTCCGGCTCGCGCTTCTACTACCTCACCGGGATCGGCGCGCTGCTGGAGCTCGCGCTGGTCAACGCCGCCGTCGCCCAGGCCACCGCAGCCGGTCTCACTCCGATGCTGACCCCCGCGCTGGTCAAGCCCCGGGCGATGGAGGGCACCGGTTTCCTGGGCCAGGCCGCGGCAGACGTCTACCACCTGGAGAAGGACGACCAGTACCTGGTCGGCACCTCCGAGGTGGCCCTGGCCGGCTACCACATGGACGAGATCATCGAGGCAGGGAAGCTGCCGCTGCGCTACGCGGCGTTCTCGCCCTGCTTCCGACGGGAGGCCGGCTCGTACGGCAAGGACACCCGGGGCATCTTCCGCGTCCACCAGTTCGACAAGGTGGAGATGTTCTCCTTCGTCGACCCGGCGGACTCCGAGGCCGAGCACCTGCGCCTGCTGGAGTGGGAGAAGCAGTGGCTGACCAGCCTGGAGCTCCCGTTCCAGGTGATCGACGTGGCCAGCGGCGACCTCGGCTCCTCGGCCTCGCGCAAGTACGACTGCGAGGCGTGGATCCCCACCCAGGGCAAGTACCGCGAGCTGACCTCGACGTCCAACTGCGACGGGTTCCAGGCCCGTCGGCTGTCGATCCGGATGCGGGACGGCAAGCACGTCAAACCGCTGGCCACCCTGAACGGCACCCTGTGCGCCGTGCCGCGGACGATCGTGGCGCTGCTGGAGAACCACCAGCAGCCCGACGGCTCGGTTCGGGTGCCCGAGGTGCTGCGTCCTTACCTCGGCGGCCGGGAGCTGCTGAAGCCGGTCGCCTCGTGAGCTTCCCGTACCGGCTGGTCGCCACCGACCTCGACGGCACCCTGCTGCGCAGCGACGACACCGTTTCGCCGCGCACCCGGAAGGCCCTGGCGGCGGTGGCCGAGGCCGGCGCCGCCCACATCGTGGTCACCGGCCGCGCGGTCCCGTGGACCAGGCACGTGCTGGACGACCTCGATTACCGCGGGCTGGCGGTGTGCGGCCAGGGCGCGCAGGTCTACCACGCGGGCGAGCACCGGCTGCTGACCTCCGTGACCCTGGACCGGAAGCTGGCCGCGCTGGCCGTCGCCCGGATAGAGGCCGAGGTCGGACCGCTGCTCCTGGCCGCCTCCCGTGACGGCCTGGACGGTGACGTCCTCGTCGGGCCGGGCTACCGGGTGCAGGAGGGCCCGCTGCCCGTCAAACCGTGGGAGGACCCGGCGGAGCTGTGGGCGGCCCCGCTGAACAAGCTCTACCTCCAGCACCCCGAGCTGGGCGACGACGCGCTCGCGAAGACCGCGGCGGACGCGGCCGGCGGCCTGGTCGGCGTCACCATGGCGGGCGAGGGCGTGGTGGAGCTGCTCCCATTGGGACTCTCCAAGGCCACCGGCCTCACCCTCGCCGCCCGCCGGCTCGGCGTCCGCGGCGAGGAGGCCATCGCCTTCGGCGACATGCCGAACGACGTCCCGATGTTCGGCTGGGCCGCACACGGGGTGGCGATGGCCGACGCGCACGAGCAGCTGCGTACGGTTGCCGACGAGGTCACCGCCTCGCACGACGAGGACGGCATCGCCGTCGTCCTGGAGCGCCTGCTCGCCGGTTGAGCCGCCCCGCGGCCGCGCGAGCGGGCACACCGACCGCACGAGCGGGACGGTGGCACGAGCAGGGCCGGGCGGCGGCCGGTCCTGCTCGTGCCACCGGTTCCCCCGGGCGCGCGTCCCGCCCTCGGACCGGTGGCGGGTGTCCGGGGTTATCCTCGCGCCATGACACGCACCGTGGTGATCAGCGGCGGCGGCACCGGCATCGGACTGGCCACCGCGCACTGCTTCGCGGCCGACGGGGACCAGCTGGTGCTCGTCGGGCGCCGTGCGGAGGTCTTGGAGGAGGCCCGCGAACGACTGCCGGGAGCGCTGGCGGTGTCCGCCGACCTGACCACCCCGGCCGGCGCGCGGACCGTCGCCCGCTTCGTCGCGGACGAGTGCGGCGCCGTCGACGTCCTCGTGCACAGCGCGGGCGGCAACGGCGGCCTGGAACTCGCGGACCCGGCACCGGCCGAACCGCTGGACGGGACCGCCCACGACTGGACGCTCACCTTCCGGCTCAACACCCTCACCGCCGTCCTGCTGACGGAGGCGCTCGCCGACCGGCTCGCCTCCCCCGGCGGCCGGGTGCTGTTCCTCAGCTCGATCGCCGCCACCCGGGGCTCCGGATCGGTGGCCTACGCCGCGAGCAAGGCGGCACTGCACCCGTACGCCTTCGACCTGGCGCGCCGGCTCGGCCCGCGCGGCGTCACGGCGAACGTGGTCGCCCCCGGCTACGTCGAGGACACCGAGTTCTTTGGCGGGGCGATGTCCGCACGGCGGCACCGGCAACTCGTCGAGGAGACCTTCACCGGCCGTCCGGGCTCGCCGGGGGACGTCGCCGCCACCCTGCACTGGCTCGCCTCGCACGCCGCGGGCCATGTCACCGGCCAGGTGATCCAGGTCAACGGCGGCGCCCAGCTCGGCCGCTGACCCCCCGCCCCGGGCCCGCCACCGCCGGGGCGGGGCGGGGCGGTCCCGGGGCGGCGGCCCCGGTCAGCCGCGGTAGGTCTCCAGCAGGCGGAGCCAGATCTCGCTCATGGTCGGGAAGGCCGGAACGGCGTGCCAAAGCCGCTCGATCGGCACCTCGCCGGCCACCGCGACGGTGGCCGCGTGCAGCAGCTCGCTGACGCCGGGACCGACGAATGTCACCCCGACCAGGACCCTGCGGTCCTCGTCCACGACCATTCGGGCCTGCCCGCGGTAGTCGTCGCCGTGCAGCGCCGCCCCGGCCACGTTGGCCAGGTCGTAGTCGACCACGCGGGTGTTCAGGCCGCGCTCACGCGCCTCCTCGGCGGTCAGGCCGACGGCGGCGGCCTCAGTGAGGCCGAAGACGACCTGCGGCACGGCGTCCCGGTCGGCGGTCGCCGTGTGCGCGCCCCAGCGGTCGGTCTCCAGCAGCGGCACGCCCTGCGCCCTGGCGCCGATCGCCGCCGCCGCGATCCTGGCCTGGTACTTGCCCTGATGGGTGAGGAGCGCGCGGTGGTTGACGTCGCCCACCGCGTACAGCCAACCCCCGCGCACGCCGTCGACCCGGCAGCTGTCGTCCACGGCGAGCCAGTCGCCGGGCGTCAGCCCTACGGAGTCCAGGCCCAGGTCCTCGGTGCGTGGCCTGCGCCCGGTGGCGAACAGGATTTCGTCGACGACCAGTTCGCCGCCGTCGTCCAGCAGCACCGTGACGGTGCCCTCCGGGGCGCGGTGCACCTCGGTCGCCGAGGTCCGCGTCCTCACCCGCACACCGGAATCGGCCAGCGCCCGGGCGACCAGATCACCGGCGAAGGGCTCCATCCGGGCCAGGGGCTGCTCGTCGCGGATCAGCAGCGTCACCTCCGCGCCGAGCGCCTGCCACGCCGCGGCCAGCTCCACTCCCACCGGGCCGCCGCCGACCACCGCGAGCCGCCCCGGCACCTGCTTGGCAGCGGTGCCCTCCCGGTTCGTCCACGGACCGGCGTCCGCCAGGCCAGGAAGGTCGGGGAGCGCCGCCCGGGTGCCGGTGCACACCACCACCGCGTGCCGGGCGTCGACCGCCCGATGCACGCCCTCCGGCGTCTCGACGACGACCCGGCGCGGGCCGTCCAGCCGGCCCGTGCCGCGGAGGAAGTCGGTGCCGGTCGAGTCGATCCACTCCACCTGCCCGGAGTCGTCCCAGTGCGAGGTGAACGAGTCCCTGCGCCCCAGCACGGCGGTGCTGTCCAGTTCCCCGGCCACCGCCTCCCGCGCTCCAGGCAGCCGGCGTGCGTCGGCCAGCGCGGCGGGCGACCGCAGCAGCGCCTTGCTGGGCATACAGGCCCAGTAGGAGCACTCGCCGCCGGCCAGCTCGCTCTCCACCAGAGCCACGGACAGTCCCTGCGCGCGGGCGCGGTCGGCCACATTCTCGCCGACCGGGCCGGCACCCAGCACGATCACGTCATAGAAGTCCATCCCGCCATGATGGACCTCCGGCCCGGACCGCACGAGGCAGCCGCGCCGGGTCCCCCGTCCCGGCCCTGCGCCGGCCCCGGCGAGCGGCGCCGGACCCGGTGCACGCAGCTCAGCCGACGGGTGCGGGCAGCGGGACGGGCCGGGAGTCCGGCACCGGCTCCGGCCGCACACCCGGCCCGGTGAGCCGCTCGGCCCCGGCCGGTACCGGGACGGCGGCGAAGATCCGGGCCTGCCGCTCCTTCAACTCCGCCACCCGCTCCGGCGGGGTGTCGGGGAGCCGCTGCTCCTCGTAGAGGGGGTGGGTCAGCTTCGCTGCCCGGAAGCTGACCGGCGTGTGCATCTGGATCTCGAAGGTGTGCCCCGAGTCTGCGTCCCGCCAGGCGGAGTTGATGGCCTTGTCGCTGTCCCGGTTGCGCCAGGTGTTGCTCCAGCGGCTGTTCCCGTGCCCCCAGGCCGCCAGCGTGGCGGAGGCCGAGCGGGCGCCTTCGGTGTACTGCTCGTCCGGCCACTGGAAGGTGTAGCGGACCGAGTCGTTGATGTCGCCCAGCGCCTCGTGCACCGTCTGGTCGGGGTCTGCGCGGAGCCAGCCGGCGACCTTGCGCTTCAGTGAGTCCGGGGTCTTCAACCGCTGGTCGAAGCCGACCAGTTCCGCGCCACTCCAGGCGGCGACGGTGCGGATCTGCGGGCTGAGGTGCCGCTCGGCCCGTTCGGCGCGGTCGAGGAAGGCGTCGACCGCGCGGTTCTGCTCGGCGTCGAGCCGGAGCCCGTCCTTCTGCCAGCCCCCGGAGGAGGGGGCGTGGCCGCGGACGGACCGCTCCGGCCCCTCGGCGGCGAACGCGCCTTGCGCGGGGACGGCGGCCAGCGCGGCCGCGAGCGCGGCACCCGTCACGGCGTGTGCGGTTCTGCGGTGGGACGTGGTCGGCGTCATGGAGCGGTTCCCCTCGAACGGGTGTCAGTGCGCCTCGTACAACTGCGCACCGGTGCCCGGTGTCACGGGGATGCCCCTACGGACCGTATTGCGCCCCCGGCCCGCACGGCACGTCCTCGCGCCCCGGCGCACACCGCGCAGGCGCGCGCCGGGGCGCGAGGACGTCCGGAACCCGCCGGTACCGGACGGACGCGGAGCAGGGGGCAGGGGGCAGGCGGACCGTGCGGTCACTCCGAGCGTCAGACCCGTCGGAGAAGCCACATCACATCCTCACTGTCACTCCTCGCCGGCGAGGGTGAGCACCCGCAGTCGCCGCGAGGCATACCAGGTGCCGACCACCGTCACCGCCGCGATCAGGAGCACCGCGGTCGTCAGCCCGACCTCGGCGTTGATGCTCACCCCGCTGCCGACGACCTCGTCGGCCAGGGAAAGGCCCCACTGCTGGACGCTCAGGGTACGCGCACCGGGGACCAGCGAGCCGAGCAGCGACTCCCAGAGCAGCGCGTAGACGAGTCCGAAGACCACGGCGTGCCGGCTGACCGTGCCGAGCAGCAGGAAGAGAGCACTGTAGGCCACCGAGGCGAAGACCGCGCCGATGGCGAAGGCGACGGCGATCTGCTGACTGGCGCCCACCAGGATGAATCCGGCGAGCAGGATCGGTCCCGCGGAGAAGGCCATGGTGGTGCCGATGGCGATGATCAGCTTGGTGAAGATGATCGTGGACCGCTTCACCGGCTTGGCCAGCAGGTAGACGATCGAGCCGTCGTCGATCTCCGGGCCGATCGCCCCGGTACCGGCGATGACGCCGATCAGCGGCACCATGGTGGCCAGGGCGAAACCGCTGAGCAGCTGCACCGCCACTTCGTCGTCGGCGGCGCCGAAGCCGCGGACCGCGGCCGCGATCAGCACCAGCAGTGCGGGCAGGGCCGCCAGGATGAGCGCCCGGCGGCGGCCGAGCAGGGCCCGGTAGGTGAGCCGGGCGACGGTCGGGTCGTACGTGGGCATCGCGTGGGCTCCTTGCTAGGCCGTGACGAGGTAGGAGAAGACGGACTCCAGCGACTCGTCCGAGGGCGAGACGGTCAGCAGCCGGATCCCGTGCGCACGGGCGATCCGGGGCAGCTCCTGGGTGAAGCGGCTGAAGTCGACCGCCTGGATGCGCAGTGCCTGCTCGTCGCCGTCCAGTTGGATGCCGGAGGTGGACGGGTCGGCGATCAGCGCGGCTGCCAGTGCCCGGTCGTCGCTGGACCGGATGAGGTAGCGGTGCGGGCGGTCCGTCATCAGCCGGCGGATCCGGCGGAAGTCGCCGCTCGCGGCGTGCCGCCCGGCGACGATCACCTCGATGTGCGAGGCCAGTTGCTCGACCTCCTCCAGGATGTGCGAGGAGAACAGCACGGTGCGTCCCTCCGCACCCATCCGCCGCAGCACGTCCATCAGCTGCATCCGCTGGCGCGGGTCCATGCCGTTGAAGGGCTCGTCGAGCAGCAGCACGGACGGGTCGTGGACCAGGGCGGAGGCCATCTTGACGCGCTGCCGCATGCCCTTGCTGTAGGTGGAGATCCGACGGTCGGCGGCGTAGTCCATCTCCACCGTCGCCAGGGCCCGGCGGGATGCCTCGCCCGGGTCGGGGAGCCCGTGCAGTTCCGCGTTGGCCCGGACGAACTCCTCACCGGTCAGGAAGTCGTACATGGCCTCCCGTTCGGGGACGAGGCCGATGGACCGGTACGCCTGCTCGTTCCGCCAGATGGCGGTGCCGTCCAGCGTCACCGCGCCGACCGAGGGCGCGAGGAAGCCGCCCATCATGTGGATCAGGGTGGACTTGCCCGCTCCGTTGGGGCCGAGGAGTCCGGTCACCCCGGGGCCGATGTCCACACTGATGTCGTTGACGGCGACGACGTTCCCGAACCAGCGGGACGCGTGGTCGATTCGGATGGTGCTCATCGCGTCTCCTCGGCCTGCCGGGCGGCGGTGTTCGGGAACCGGTCCGCGGAGGCGGACCGGCTGCGTGCGTGGGGCGCGATCGTCACAGTCCGGCCTTCCGGTAGCGGAGCATCAGCGCGAAGTGGCTGCCGACGATCAGTGCGGCGGTGACGAGCAGGTAGCAGGCTCCGGCGGCGTCGCTCGGCACCACCTGACCGATGAAGTCGGAGGGGCCGTCGAGGAACTTGGACTGGACGCCGGACATCAGCGAGCCGGGGGAGAACAGGCCCAGCCAGCCGACGACCGCGGTCTCGCCCTCCTGGTAGGCGATCGTCTGGAGGGCGGTCACCGCGAAGTACGGGATGGTCAGCACCGCGATGATCGCCGCGACGCCGAAGCCCCGGCGCGGCGTGAGGGCGGCGACCACGAGGCCGATGCCCGCGTGCAGCACGGAGAAGACGACCACCGAAAGCAGGCCGAGCGCCACGCCCCTGCTCTGGTCGGCGAAACCGAGCTTCGCGAGGAGGCTGCCGGCGTAGAGGATGAGCAGCGGCACCGCGGTGAACAGCAGGATGGCGCCGGCCATCGCCGCGTACTTGGCGAGCACGTAGTCGAGCCGCTCGATGGGACGCGAGAAGTACAGCGGCACCGTGTGGAAGCGCAGGTCCCGGGAGACCGACTGCGGTGCCGTGGACGCGATGAACAGCCCGATCAGCGGCAGCATCCACAGCGCGTACTCCGAGTACCCGAGCGGCAGTTCGTTGGCGTCGGTGGTGATCGCGACCGCCACCAGGACGAGCGCCGGAAGGCACATCACGCCGAACAGGATCATCGGCGGCATCTTGGACTTGGCCGACCGGCCCAGGCCGTAGGCGCCGCGCAGCGACTGCGCGAAGAGCGAACGCCGCGCGTAGGCGCGGCCGAGCCGGGGGCCCTCGTAGCTGCGGTAGCCGATGTTGTGGATGCTGGCGGCCGCCGGGTCGCCGGATGCGGCAGGTTCGCCCTCGACGGTGCCGCCCGGCGCGGGCGGGGTGGACTCAGACCGCATCGCTGCCGCCTCCTTCGGTGACCGCCTCGTGCTGCGGCCGGTTGTTCTCGAAGACCTCGGCGATGCGGTGGCGACGCTGCTCCATCCGCACCATGCCCAGGCCGAGTTCGGCGACGGTGTCGCGGACCGTGTCGTAGGTGCTCTCGCCGCCCAGGCCGACCAGCAGGACGTGCCCGGCGCCCGGGTTCCCCTCCAGGGCGGAGGCGGGCTGCACCAGCAGCCCGGCGTCGGTCAGCGCCTGGCGCAGCGCGGCGGTGCCGTCCGGGTGGGTGTCGGTGTCCGTCACCTCGACCGCGACCGAGGCCGTGGCCTGGGTGAAGTCCGTGGTCGCCGAGGAGCGCAGCAGCGCGCCGCCGTCGATGACGACGACGTGGTCGCAGGTGCGCTCCAGTTCGCCGAGCAGGTGCGAGGTGACCAGGACGGAGATCCCGAAGTCGGTGTGGATCCGGCGGATCAGGTGGAGCATGTCGTCGCGGCCGACCGGGTCGAGCCCGTTCGTCGGCTCGTCCAGCAGCACCAGTGCCGGGTCGTGCACCAGCGCCTGGGCGAGTTTCACCCGCTGCTTCATGCCGGTGGAGTAACCGCCGATGGGCCGGTACCGCTCCTCGTACAGTCCGACGTGGCGCAGGATGTCGGCAGTGCGCTCCCGGGCGGCGGTGGGTGGCAGACCGGACATCCGGGCCATGTGGACGACGAACTCCGTCGCCGACACGTCCGGTGGCAGGCAGTCGTGCTCGGGCATGTAGCCGACCTGCTCCCGGATCGCGGAGCCGGAGGTGCTGACGTCCAGGCCGAGGACCCGGGCGCCGCCCTCGGTCGCGGGCGAGAGGCCGAGCAGGATCTTGATCAGGGTCGACTTGCCGGCTCCGTTGGCGCCCACCAGGCCGGTGACGCCCGGTGAGATGTCGACGGTCAACCGGTCGAGAGCGGTCACCCGTGAGTACCGCTTGCTGAGGCTTTCGGTGGCGATCACAGTCACAGGAACGACCGTAGTGGCGAACACCACAGCGGTCGTCAGCCCGGGCGGTCGGTTGCCTCTCAGCCTCAGGTCGTACACGCCCCTACGGGGGTGCGCCCGCAGGACGGACCACACTGCTGTTACCGACGGTATCCACAGCCCTGGTGACCCCCTTGACGCCGCCATCGAGCGTTGTCACATTGAACAGTGTCATCTCGGTCGCCGGGCGGTCACGCCGGGTGGCCGTCGCCGGTGTGGGAAGGGAGCGGAAGCCGTATGCACGAGCAGGGGAGGCGCGGGAGCAGCTCGGGCGGGGCCGGGGAGAGTTCCGGCGGGGGTGCGGGTGGGGGCACGAGTGGTTCGCCGCCCGAGGCGACGCGCGAGCGCTGGGTGGAGGCCCCGGACGGCGTCCGGCTCCGGGTGGCCGAGGCCGGCGATCCGGCCTCCCCCACTGTCCTCCTGGTGCACGGCTACCCCGACTCCAAGGAGGTGTGGTGGCCGGTCGCCACCCGCCTCCAGGACGCCGGTCTCCACGTCGTGCTCTACGACGTCCGCGGTTGCGGGAAGTCCGACGCCCCCGCGCCGCTCCGCGGCGGCTTCACCCTGGAGAAGCTCACCGACGACTTCCTCGCGGTCGCCGACGCCGTCAGCCCGGACGCTCCGGTGCATCTCGTCGGCCACGACTGGGGCTCGGTCCAGGGCTGGGAGTTCGCCACCCTCGCGCGCACCGAGGGGCGGATCGCGACCTTCACCTCCCTCTCCGGCCCCTCCCTCGACCACCTCGGCCACTGGATCGCCCGGCGCACCTCACGCCCCACCCCCCGGCACCTCGCCCAACTCCTCCGGCAGGGAGCCAAGTCCTGGTACATCGCAGCACTCCGGGTACCGGGGCTTCCCGAACTCGCCTGGCGCGGCCCGCTGGGCCGGCACTGGCCGACCCTCGTCCGCCGCATCGAGGGCACCCCGGACGACGGCTACCCCACGGCCTCCCTCCCCGAGGACGCCGCGCACGGCGCCTGGCTCTACCGCGACAACGTCCGGGCCCGGCTGGCCCGTCCGCGCACCGACCCGTACGCCCACGCGCCGGTGCTGCTCGTCACCCCGCTGAACGACGCCTTCCTCCTCCCGGCCCTCTCGGAGGGGCTGGAGCAGTGGGTGCCGCGGCTCACCCGGCGCTCGCTGCCCGCCAAACACTGGGTACCGCGCACCCGGCCCACCCTGCTCGCCTCGTGGATCGCCGACTTCGTCCGCGCCCACGAGCCCACCGCGACCGACGGCGAACCGGCGGAACGCGGCGTCCTCGCCACCGGGCCGCGCGCGGAGCGGTTCGGCGGGCGGCTCGTCGTGGTGACCGGCGCGGCCGGTGGCATCGGCCGGGCGGTGGCGCTGGCGTTCGCCGCAGCGGGCGCCCGGGTGGTGGCCGTCGACCGAGATCCGGCCGGCGCCGCCCGGACGGCCGCACTTGCCAGGAGCCGCGGCGCGGCCCGGGCCCGCGCCGAGGCGGTGGACGTCACCGACGCCGGGGCGATGGAGCGTCTCGCCGAGCGGGTCGCCGCCAACGACGGCGTACCGGACGTGCTCGTCAACAACGCCGGTGTCGGCCTCGCCGGCCCCTTCCTGGAGACCACCACCGAGGACTGGCAGCGGGTGCTCGACGTCAACCTCTGGGGGGTGATCCACGGCTGCCGGCTGTTCGGACGGCAGATGGCCGACCGCGGCGAGGGCGGACACGTGGTGAACATCGCTTCCGCCGCCGCGTTCCAGCCCTCGCTCGCGCTTCCGGCCTACAGCACCTCCAAGGCCGCGGTGCTGATGCTGAGCGAGTGCCTGCGCGCCGAGTTCGCCGGTCACCGCGTCGGCGTCTCGGCGGTCTGCCCGGGGCCGGTGAACACCCGGATCACCTCCACCGCGCGGTTCGTCGGCGTCGACGCGGCCACCGAGCAGCGGCAGCGGCACCGGGTGGCGCGGCTCTACCGGCTGCGCAACTCCCGACCGGAGAGGGCGGCGGACTCGGTACTGCGGGCCGTCGTGCAGAACCGGGCCGTGGTGACAGTCACCCCGGAGGCCCGCGCCGTCCGGGTGCTGGGCCGCTGGGCACCCGGCCCCCTGCGGGCGCGCCTCGCCCGGATCAGGCCTCCCCTGGGGCAGGGGGCTGGTCCGGGAACCCGAGGACGGAGGGCACCGTGACGGCCGCGTACCGCATCGAGGACCTGGCACGCCTCAGCGGCACCACCGTCCGCACCATCCGCGCCTACCAGGACCGCGGGCTGCTGCCGAAGCCGACCCGGCGCGGCCGGGCCAACATCTACGACGAGACCCACCTGGTCCGTCTGCGGCAGACTGCCGACCTGCTGGAGCGCGGCTACGGCCTGGCGAGCATCGGGGAACTGCTGGACGCCTGGGACACCGGACGCGGCCTGAGCGGAGTGTTGGGCCTGGTGGCAGAGGTGGACGGACCGTGGACGGACGAGTCGCCGGAGCGGCTGACCCGTGCGGAACTGGACTCCCGCTTCGGCGGCCACCCGGACGACGACGCCGTCACCGAGGCCGTCGCACTGCACATCCTCGTCCCGGTGCCGGAGCACCCGGACACCTACCTGGTTCCGAGCCCGCAGGAACTGGCGGTGGTGGTGGAGTTGTACACCGCCGGCGTCCCGCTGGCGGCCCTCACCGCGCAGTTGCGCGAACTCCGCTCCAGAGTCGAGGAGATAGCGGGCAGCCTGCTGGACTTCACCACAGAGCACGTCTTCGCGCGGTACGGGGTCGACGATCCCTCCGACGCGGACCCGGACGAGGCCGCCGGGATGGTCCGCAAGCTCCGCCCGCTGACCCGGCACACCGTCGACGCCGAACTCGCCCGCGCGATGCGGCCCCTGGTCACCCGGCACCTGCGTCACCGGCTGCACACCACCATACCCGGAGGCCGGGCCCCGCACGGCAGTCCGTCCGCGGAAGCCCCGGCGCCGGGGCGCCACCCCGCGGACCCCGAGGCGGACGGCTCGGGTCGTGCGGGAAGCAGCCCCAGCACCGCCGGCAGGCCCGTACCAGAGCGGGGACCAAGAGCCGCTCCCGCATCGGGAGAGGGCACCGGGACACCGGTGACCCTCCCCGAGGAGACGGTGCGGGCGGTCCGTGGTCTGGTTGGAGCGGAGGCGACAGCCGCCTTCATCGCCGCGGCGGCCGAGCGCGAGGTACGGGCCCGCAGAATGGACCGGCTCACTCCGGAGGCCCGCTGACCGGGCTGACCGGGCCGACCGAGAGGAGAACACATGCCGGAGGAGCAACCCGTGGAAGCGTCCCGAGCCGAGGAGTCCCGATCCGCACCGGAGGGGCGGGCTGCGCAGGCGCCGTCTGCACAGCCGTCGCGAGGGCCCTCGACACCCGCGCAGATCAAGGCCGCCCATGTCGCCGGAGCGCCCCGGCTCAACGGTCGGGTGGAGCTGGCCGAGCCCGACCCCACCTGGCCCGAGTCCTACGCCCGGGAGGCACAGCGGATCGGACGGGCACTCGGGCCGGAACCGTTCGGGATCGAGCACGTGGGATCGACCTCCGTGCCGGGCCTGCCGGCCAAGCCCATCCTCGACATCCTGCTCACCGTGCCGGATCCTGCCGAGGAACCCCGGTACGTCCCCGCGCTGGGGAATGCCGGATACGCGCTCGTCATCCGCGAACCGCACTGGTACGAGCACCGAATGCTGCGCCGTCCCGGTGCCGCCCCGGCCGTGAACCTGCACGTCCTGCCGGCCGGGTCCGCGGAGGTCGCCCGCATGCGCGCGTTCCGCGACCGGCTGCGCTCCGACCCGGCGGACCGGGACCAGTACGCCCGTACCAAGCGCGTGCTGGCCCGGCGGAGATGGGCGTACCTGCAGAACTACGCCGACGCCAAGACCGAAGTCGTCGAGGAGATCCTGGCGCGGGCCGGAAGCCCTCGCCCTGAGGCCGGATCAGAGTAGTCCCGAAGATGCCGCCCGGGCCGCGGGGTGCCGGGCATTCGGGCCGGACAGCGGGTCGGGCGGGATTGCGCGGACGCCCTGCTGCCGTGATCATGGTGCGATGCAGGGCTATCTCGCGCTCCGCGGCGACCAGCGGCTCACCGAGGTCTCCCCGGGCGAAGTACTGGCCCGGATCGACGACCTCCCCGAGGGCTCCCTGGCGTGGCTGCACCTGCACGAACCCACCGCGGAAGAACTCGCGCCGGTGGCGCGAGCGCTGGACCTGCCACCGCTCGCCACTGAGGACGCCCTGCACGCGCACCAGCGGGCGAAGTACGAGCGCTACGGAGAGCTGATCTTCTTCGTGCTGCGCACCCTCCGCTACACCTCCCGCACCCGGGACGTCGAAAGCGGTGAGCTGCTGCTGTTCGTGCAGTCCCGCTGGCTGGTGACGGTGCAGCATGGGCCCAGCGATGCCACCGAGACGGCCTGTGCCCGGATGTCCGAGCAGCCGGGTCTGCTGACGTTCGGCTCCTACGGCCTCGGCTACGCGATCGCCGACGCCGTGGTCGACACCTACGGCCGGATCATCACCCAGGTCTCCGCCGACCTGGAGAAGCTGGAACGCGCCGTCTTCACCCCCGAGCGGGTCGACCACACCCGTGAGATCTACTCCTTCAAGCGGGAGATCCTGGAGTTCCGAAGCGCGGTGCTCCCCCTCGTACCGGTCGCGAAGGAACTGGTCTCCCCCCGGCCGCCCGCCCAGCTCCCCGAGGAGCTCGACGCCTACCTACGGGACGTCGCGGACCACGTGCTCCGCGTGGCCGGCGAGGTGCGCTCGGCCGAGGAGCTGACTGACTCGGTGCTCAACGCCCACAGCACCCAGGCCGGCATCTGGCAGAACGAGGACATGCGGAAGATCTCCGCCTGGGCGGCGATCATCGCCGCTCCCACCATGATCGCCGGGGTCTACGGCATGAACTTCGCTCACATGCCGGAACTGCACTGGACCTTCGGGTACCCGGTGGCCGTCGCGGTGATGGCCCTCGCCTGCCTGCTGCTGTACCGCGCCTTCCGCCGCAACGGCTGGCTCTGACCGCACAAGGAACCGGCGGCAGCGCGGCATCATGTCCGGATGGACGCCCACCGCACCGCCCGGAGTGCCGCGCCGGCCCCCGTGCGGGAACTGGACGAACCGCTGCTCGCCCAGCTGCTCCTGACCGCTGTGCGGGACACCGACCCGGCCGAGGTCATGCCGCCCGTGCCCGGTCCGCCCGGGCTGGACGCCGCAGCACCGGGAGGCGTTCCTGCGCTTCCACCGGGAGCGCTCGCTGTCGGATCGGCCGGTGGAGTGCACCTTCGCGGTGCTGGCGGCGGGCTCGGTGGCGGGAGTGGCACGGCTGGAGCCGCTCGCGAGCGAGGCGGGCACGGTGACGGTCGGGTGTGGCTGGGACGCTCCTTCCGCGGTCGGGGCCTCGGCGCGGAGGTGCTGGCGGCTCTGCTCGCTGCCGCACGGGCCCGGGGGCCCGGTGCTTGCTGGCCTCCACCACGCGCGGCAACCGGGGTGCGTGCCGACTGCTGGACGCGCTCGGCGCGGTGTGGGAGCGGACGGAAGGGGAAGAGGTCACCGCCCGGCTGCCCTCGGCCTCCGCTGACCCCGGTCCGCCACTCCCGCCGCCGGTCTGCCCTCGCCCGGCACGGGGACGGCCCGGCGGGCGCCCACGTACGGAGCGCCGGAGCCCTCGGCCGCCCTGCCCGGCTCAGAGCCGGCCCAGCTCCCGGGAGATCCGGCCGAGCTGGTCGAGCCGCTGCTCCAGGGTGGGGTGCGAGGACAGCAACCGTCCGAGGGAGGCCCGTCCCGAGAACGCGGGGGCGAAGAAGAAGGCGTTGAACGGCTCGGCCTGCCGCAGGTCCCGCGTCGGTATCCGGCCCATCTCGCCGGTGATCTTGGTCAGGGCGGCGGCGAGGTGGGACGGTTTGCCCGTCAGCAGCGCCGCGCCCCGGTCCGCCGAGAGCTCCCGGTAGCGGGAGAGCAAGCGGGTCAGCAGGTAGCTGAGGGCGTAGACGACGATACTGACCAGCGGCACCACGAGCGCGATGATCGCGGTGTTGCTGTTCCGGCCTCCCCCGCGCGTCATGCCGCTCCAGAGCGCCACCCGGGTGACGGTGCCCGCCAGCACTCCCAGGAACGACGCGAAGGTCATCACCGCCATGTCCCGGTGGGCCACGTGCGACAGCTCGTGCGCCAGCACGCCCTCCAGCTCCTTTGGGTCCAGTCGGCGGAGGAGCCCGGTGGTGGCGCAGACCAGCGCCTTCTTCTGGCTGCGCCCGGTGGCGAAGGCGTTGGGCACGTCGGTCTGAGCGACGGCCACCCGGGGTTTCGGCATGTCCGCGAGCGCGCACAGCCGGTCGATCGCGCCGTGGAGTTCGGGCGCCTCCTGCGGCGTGACCTCGCGGGCCCCCATGCTGTAGGCGGCGATGCGGTCGCTGAACCAGAACTGGGCGACGAACAGACCGCCGGTGAGCAGCAGGATGAGCGGCCAGGCACCCTCGAAGAGGGTGATCAGCACACCCATCAACGCGACGTAGAGCAGTCCGATCAGGAACATCGTGGTGACCATGCGACCGGTGAGGCCGCGGTCCGGTGCGTAGCGCGTGCGTGCCATCTCTCTCAGCCTCCTGACGTCCTGCGGGAGGACGGCGTCCTTTCCGTCCGCAGTCTCCGCTGCCGCCGTTCGGCGCGGTGACGCCCTCTGGTCCGGACTGTACGCCTTGTCCCGTTTGAGCGGCGTCAGTACGATCCCCGGATGACCAGCACGGAGTCCGTGGTCACGGCCGTCCGGGCCGTGGCCGCCGAATACGGCCACGAAGCGCGGGTGACGCACGACATCGGCGCCGACCAGGTGTCCCGGCGCACCGCCGCGCCGATGGGTACGGCCGTCGACCCGGACGGTTCCCTGCCACACGAGGCGTTCCTGGAGATCGGGACCGCCCCCCGCCTGGAGCTGACCGTGTACCCGGACGGTGACGCCGCAGCGGTCGTCGAGGGGGTGGAGTTCCCGGACCTGGCGGCCGAGGAGGTGCCCGCCTTCGTCCGGGCCCTCTACGAGGGCGGCGCCCACGTCCGCAGCCGTCGCTTCCCGCCCGGCCGGTGGCTCGTGGTGCCGGTGCCCGGGGGCCGGGAGCACCGCGAGCCGGTGCTCTTCCCGCTGCTGAGTCCCTGGCTGAGCAGCCGGGTCCGTTGAGCGCCGCGTAGGCGGCCCCGCCCGGCGGGCGCGGTGGGCCCGGCGCGGCGCGCACGGAGCCGTGCGCACGGAGGGAGCCGCACGCGGGTCACAGGCCGGGGGCGCCCCAGACGGGGAACCAGCGGCCGAGGTCCTCCTCGACGGGGAGGTCGCCGGCGAGGAGCCCGCGCATCCGCAGTTCCAGCGCAGTGTCCCGCTGCGGCCCGCCCGGGGCACCGGCACCCGGCGCTCCCGCACCCGAGGCGCCCGTCTTCGGCGCGAACGGGTAGAAGGTGCCGCGCTTGTACAGGTACACCAGTGCCAGCGCCTGCCCGCTGCCGTCCCGGAAGCCGACCAGCGAGCAGAGCAGTTGCGGACCGAATCCACCGTGCTTGAGCGAGGTGTTCACCGCGTGCAGGTCGTTCACGAGAGCGGCCAAGTCCTCGGGGGCGTGCCGGCAGACCACCCAGGTGTAGCCGAACGAGTCCTGGCTGAACTCGGCGTCACCCAGGAGCTGCCCGACCTCCTCCCGCAAGCGGTCGAAGGCACCGCCCTCGACGCCAGCGAAGCAGACCGAGCCGAGGCCGGTGGGGGCGAACCCGCCGCCCGCCTGGAGCGTGACGGCGGCGGAGGGCAGCGCGAACAACCGTTCGAGGTCGGGGCGGGCCGGCTTGCGTCGGCCGAACAGGGCGTCCAGGAAGCCCAAGTCAGATCCCCCGCCGCAGTTGCGAGACGCCGTCCGTCGCGATGGCCTCGAAGACCTTCGGATCCGCCTCGAAGGGGGTGCCGGGCAGCGGCCAGTGCAGCACCAGTTCGTCGATGCCGAGCACCTTGTGCGCCCCGGCGAAGTCCACGAAGGCGTCCACCGAGTCCATCAGCCGGTCCGGGGTGAAGCCGGTGAGCATCACCTTGGACAGTTCCGCCGGATCCCGCCCCTCCCGCTCGCAGGTCGCGGCCAGCCGGTCGAGCTGCTCCCGGACCGCGTTCCGGGCCTGCGCCTCGGTGCCCGCGCTGCCCGAGGCGGGGTCACCGATGGTCACCCACGCCTGACCGTGCCGGGCGGCCAGCCGCATCCCGCGCGGACCGGTGGCGGCCACCGCGAACGGCACCCGCGGGCGCTGCACGCAGCCGGGAATGTTGCGCACCTCGTGCGCCGCGTAGTGCGCGCCCTCGTACGTGGTGGCGTCCTCGGTCAGCAGGCGGTCCAGCAGCGGTACGAACTCGCCGAACCGGTCGGCGCGCTCCTTCGGCGTCCAGGGCCGCTCCTGGCTCCCGTGCAGCGCGGTGGCGTCGAACCCGCTGCCGCCTGCCCCGATGCCCAGCGTGACGCGCCCACCGGAGATGTCGTCCAGCGAGATCAGTTCCTTGGCCAGGGTGACCGGATGCCGGAAGTTCGGGGAGGTCACGAGCGTGCCCAAACGCATACTCTGCGTCACCGTCGCGGCGCCTGTGAGCGTCGGGATCGCGCCGAACCATGGCCCGTCGCGGAAGCTCCGCCAGGAGAGATGGTCGTAGGTGTAGGCGGCGTGGAAGCCGAGTTCTTCAGCCCGCCGCCAGATCTTCTGTCCCTCGCTCCACCGGTGGATGGGGAGGATCACGGTGCTCAGACGCATGGCCCCGACGATACGCGGGCTTCCCGCTGCCACGGATATGCCGGCGGCGCAGGTTCGGGAAGCTGTGCCAGTGTCGAGGCGGGGGTCGCTATCCTGACGTCGTGAGCACGTAGGGTAGGACCGATTGTGAGGCCATGATCGAAGAGGCGACGGTAGACGCCTACGGCGAGGACGAGCAGCGGACCGGTCTGTTCACCATGCTTGAGGAGCACCTCGATGTGCCCTTCACCACCGCAGTTCTCGGCGTCGAGGTGACCGTGCGCGGTGTCGGCCTCACGCCCGACGGCACGATCGTCGCCCTGTGCTCGCGTGGCCGTGTCCGGCAGCCGATCGACAACCTGGACCTGCCGTTGCCCAGCCCGGCACCCGAGGGAGCTGAGCGGGTCGAGGCATACCGCCACTGGGCCGGTTGAGGCCGGACACCTTTCACTTCACGCGGAACGGGTTCGTGCGAGAGGGCTGAACGTGGCTGAGGCAGTACAGGGCGCGCGTCAGGGTGCCGCGGAGCCGTCGCTGACCGATCTCACCGAGAGCAGTGCCGAGTTGACGGGTGAGCTGGTCGCCTTCGCTCAGAGTGCCCGCTTCGACCGCTGGTTGACGCCCCTCCTGCTGGAGGCGGCTGTGCCTGAGCGACTGCTGGACGAGGGTGAGGCGATCCGGATCACCGACCACTCCCCTTCACCCTGCAGTACCGCCTACCGGACGGTGATCCGGTCCTTCCATTCGATGGCGGCCGATCTCGTGGTCTGCTCCAACACCATCGTGGAAGTCATGCACGCTCGGGTGAACACGGTCCGGCTGAACTGGGGGTCAAGGTCGAAGCGGTCACCGAGCAAGCGGTCAGAACCGCCGCCGGGCTGCTGACAGAGGTCGGCCTGCACGGCCACAAGTACGCGGTCGATGCCACCGTCGCCGAGCTGGCGCTCCGCCAGCCGGGCCCGGTGGCGATGCTCACCTCGGACGTCGACGACATGGCCAAGCTGTGCGGTGGCCGCGTCCGACTCATCGCGCTCTGATCCGCTTCGGTCGGGACCAAGCGGTCCGATGTACGTGTTCGCAGATCAGGCCGCGATAGGCGAACGAGGCTTGACTGAGGTGACCAGCGTGCCCAGCCGCATCCCGGAGATGGCCGCCGCGGCGGCGGTCAGCGTCGGCACAGCCCCGAACCAGGGCCCCTCGCGGAAGGGGACCCGCCAGGAGAGGTGGTCGTGGGTGTAGCTGGTGTGGAACCCCAGCTCCTCGGCCCGGGTCCACCGCTCCCGGCCCCCGTCGTGCCGACGCTGGACGGGAAGGATCACGGTACTCGGACGCATGGGTCCGGCGATACGCGGCTTCCCCGCGGCCGCCGACCTGCCGCCGCGGCCCGCCCCGTCCGCCCGGAGCCGGGGGTGGCGAGGCCTCCCGGCGGCTCTGCGGGCCGGGGCCGATTGTCAGTGGCGGCTGAGACGGTAAGGGCACCGAGTCGGAACGAGGGGGAGCTGCCATGTCCGGTACGCAGAACTACATCAACCACGTCGCTCTCGTACTGGACGCCAGTTCGTCCATGTCACACCTGAGCCGCAAGGTCGTGGACGTCGCCGACCAGCAGATCGCCCATCTCGCCCGCCGGTCGAGAGAACTGGACCAGGAGACCCGCGTCACGGTGTACGTCTTCGCGGACCGGGTCGAGTGCGCCGTCTACGACAAGGACGTGCTGCGGATGCCCTCGCTGAAGCAGCTCTATCGTGCCGGGGGCATGACCTCTCTGCTGGCGGCCGCGTTGCAGTCCCAGCGGGAGCTGGCGCAGACCGCCCAGCTCTACGGCGACCACAGCTTCCTCACGTTCGTCCTCACCGACGGGCAGGAGAACGCGAGCCACCGCTGCCCGAACGCCCCCTCCACGGATCGGCGTGAGCTGGTCGAGGCCGTGAGCGCGATGTTCGAGACGCAGCAGGACAACTGGACGCTGGCTGTGCTCGTGCCCGACCAGTCGGGCACGAGCGAGGCCATGGTGTGCGGTTTCCCGAAGGACAACATCGCCATCTGGGACGCCACGAGCACCCAGGGCCTGGAGGAGGCCGGGCAGGTCATCCGGGAGGCCACCGAGAAGTTCATGGTGGGCCGCGCCCAGGGCATCCGCGGGTCGCGTGCGGTGTTCTCCGCAGGTGCGGAGGCGGTCAACAAGGACACTGTCAGGGCGGCCGGCCTCGCCTCGGTGAACACCTCGGACTACCAGCTCATACCGGTGGACCGGAACACGGCGATCCGTGAGTGGGTCGTCGCGTGCGGGCACACCTACCGAACCGGCGGCGCGTTCTACCAGCTGAGCAAGTCGGAGAAGATCCAGGCGCGGAAGCGGATCGCGGTACTGGAGAAGAAGACCGACCGGGTGTACACAGGCCCCGAGGCCCGAGCCCTGCTCCGCCTGCCGGACGACGACGTGCGTGTCAAGCCGGACCGGAACGACGAGTTCACGATCTTCGTGCAGAGCACCAGCGTGAACCGGAAGCTCGTCCCGAACACACGACTGCTCCTCATGCACTGATGCCGAGGAACCGCACGCGAGAAACCGAGGACCCCATGCGTACCCTCATCAGCACCGCCTTCCTCTCGCTCGACGGCGTGGTGGAGGCACCAGGCGGCGAGCCCGGATACCGCAACGCCGGATGGACCTTCCAAGACGTCGAGTTCCTCCCCGCGGCGTTCGCCCTCAAGGATCGTGAGCAGCGGGAAGCCACCGCGATGCTGATGGGCCGCACCAGCTACGAGGCCTTCAGCCCGGTGTGGCCCGGCATGGAGGACTTCGCCGGCTACCGGACGATGCCGAAGTACGTCGTCTCGACCACCCTCACCGAGGGCGGACTGGTGTCAAACTGGGGCGAGACGACGATCCTGCGCGCGCTCGACGACGTCGCCGCGCTCAAGGAGACCGAGGGCGGCCCGATCATCATCCACGGCAGTGCCTCACTGAACCGCTCCCTCTCGGACGCCGGCCTGATCGACCGCTACCACCTGCTCGTCTTCCCGCTCCTGCTCGGCGCGGGCAAGCGGCTCTTCAGCACCACGGACAGGGACACCCGGAAGCTGCGCCTCGTCGAGCACGAGGTCTACGCCAACGGCCTGCAGATGAACGTCCTCGACGTCGTCCGCTGACCGGGACGGCGCGTCCGCACCCGCCCGCCGCCACGGCCCGCGGCAAGGTCCCCGCACCGGGATGCCTGCCCGGCGGTTCCGGGCGGCTGCCGCGCTCCGGGTAGCTCATTCGGGCACCCTCCCGCACGCCTGTGCGCGCGGATGCGCAAGGATGGCGTCCGTGACTGACGCCCCCGCCCCCCGCCGCCGTCCGCGACTGATCGCCACCGACCTGGACGGGACGCTCCTCCACGACAACAAGACCGTCTCCGCGCGCACGGTCGCGGCGCTGGCCGCGGCCGAGGCGGCGGGCGTCGAGGTCTTCTTCGTCACCGGCCGCCCCGCGCGCTGGATGGACGTCGTCAGCGTCCACGTGCACGGGCACGGGCTGGCGATCTGCGCCAACGGCGCCGCCGTCGTGGACCTGCACCGCGGCGGTGAGATCGTCCGGGTGCGCGACCTGCCGAGGAGCGCCGCACTGTCCGTCGTCGCCGCCCTGCGGGAGGCGGCGGCAGGCGTCAGCTTCGCCGTGGAACGCACCGGCGGCATCCACTACGAGCCGGACTACCCGCCGTTCTTCGAGGACCCCGGGTCCGTCATCGCCCCGGTCGGCAAGCTGCTGGCCGGGGACTCGATCTTCGCCGACCAGCCGGTGCTCAAGCTGCTCGCCCAGCACGGCGCGCTCGACCCGGACCTCTTCCTCACGATGGCCCGGGAGGCCGCAGGCGACTCGGCCTCCTTCACCCGCTCCAGCCCGACGGCGCTGCTGGAGGTCAGCGGCGCCGGCGTGAGCAAGGCGAGCACCCTGGAGCTCTGCTGCGCCGAACGCGGTATCGCCGCGTCGGAGGTGGTTGCCTTCGGCGACATGCCCAACGACCTGGAGATGCTCACCTGGGCCGGCACCTCGTACGCGATGGCCAACGCCCACCCGGCCGTCCTCGCCGCCACCACCGACCGCACCGTCACCAACAACGAGGACGGGGTCGCGGTCGTCATCGAGCGGCTGCTCGCCGACCGGGACTGAGCCCCGGACGCGTCCGCCCGGCTTGCGACAGCCCCGGTGGGCCCGACCGCGGTGTCGCGCGGTCGGCCTCAGCGACCCCCCTCGGACGGCACAGCCGCGGTGGCGAGCGGGCGGACCTCGGGCGGGGGGAGGGCGCCGCAGGGGTCGGGTGCGGCGGGCCCGGAGGAGTCCAGGGCATCGGCCGCGCGTTCCCGCGCGACCATCTCCCGCAGCGGCCCGTCCTCGGCGGCGAGCCGGTGGAAGGGCCCGCGCTGGACCACCCGCCCCCCGTCCAGCACAAGCACCTCGTCCACCGCTTCCAGTCCGGCCATCCGGTGGGTGATCAGCAGCCCGGCGCGGCCCTCCGTCGCGGCCAGCAGGTCGGCGGTGAGCGCGTCGGCCGTGGCCAGGTCCAGGTGCTCGGCTGGTTCGTCCAGTACGAGCACCGGGAAGTCGGCGAGCAGCGCCCGGGCCAGTGCCAGCCGCTGCCGCTGCCCGCCGGAGAGCCGCGCACCGTGCTCGCCGATCGCGGTGTCCAGCCCTGCGGGCAGGGCCTCCGCCCAGTCCAGCAGTCGGGCGGCGGCCAGGGCGGAGCGCAGTTCCTCCTCGTCGGCCCCGGTCCGGGCGAGGCGCAGGTTCTCCCGCAGGGTGCTGTCGAAGAGGTGCGCGTCCTGGGCGCAAAGGCCCACGCTGCGGCGCACCGTGTCGCCGTCCAGTGCGCACGCGTCGGCGCCACCGAGGGTGTAGCCGCCGGACTCCGGATCGAGGAACCGCAGCAGGGCCAGTGCCAGGGTGGTCTTGCCCGAACCGGAGGGGCCGACGACCGCGACCCGGCGGCCCGCGTCGAGCCGCAGGTCGATCCCGGCGAGCGCGGGACGCCGCTGACCGGAGTGGCGCACCGTCAGCCCGGCGAGCCGGAGCGGAAAGGGGCTCTCCGGCACGGAGGCGGAACGCACCGGCTCCCGGACGGGATCGGGGGCGTCCAGCACCTCGTGGATACGCTCGGCGCTGCGCCCGACCCGCTGCCGGTGCTGCACGGCGAGTGGCAGGCCGAGCACCGACTCGAAAGCGGCCAGCGGGGTGAGCACCACCACGGCGAGCCAGACGCCGGGGAGTTGGCCCTCGTGCACGGCCCGCACCCCGAACAGGGCGGCGGCGGCCACCGTGAGCCCGGTGGCGAGCGCGGTCAGCCCGCCGGCGAGTGCGGTGACGGCCGCGGATCGGGCGGCGATCCCGGTGAGCGCGGAGTCGGCCGTACGCAGGGCGTGCAGTCTGCCGGGCAGCGCACCGGCGACCGTCAGCTCCCCTGTGCCGGTCAGCAGGTCCACCGTCCGCGTCGAGAGGACACCCCGGGCCGGGGCGAGCTGCCGCTCGGTGCGGCGGGAGAGGATCCCGGTGAGGAGGGGCACCCCGGCCCCGGCGGCCAGCAGTCCGAGAGCCAGTGCGGCGCCCGCGGCGGGTACCAGCCAGCCGGTGAAGGCGACCGAGGCGACGGCCACCAGCGCGGCGGAGCTGACTGGGAGCAACCACCGCAGGAAGTGGTCCTGGAGGGTGTCGACGTCTCCGACGAGCCGGGCCAGCAGGTCACCGCGGCGGGCCTGCCGCAGCCCCGCGGGCGTCAGTCGCTCCAGCCGCCGGAACACGGTGACCCGCAGTTCGCCCAGGACCCGCAACACGGCGTCGTGCGAGACCAGCCGCTCGGTGTACCGGAAGACGGCTCGGCCAATGCCGAAGGCCCTGGTGGCGGTGACCGCCACCATCAGATACAGGACCGGGGGCTGTTCGGAGGCCCGGGAAATCAACCAGCCGGAGACCGCGAGCAGTCCGACGGAACTGGCCGTGGCCAGGGCGCCCAGCACCGCGCCCAGCGCGAAGCGGCGGCGCAGCCCGTGCCCTGCGGCCCGGAGGCGGGCGGACGTGCCGCGGTCGACACCCTCCCCGCCGCCGGCCCGGTCCGCGGACACCACCGCGCTCCCGGCGTCCGGTCCGTCGGTTCCGGGCCCTCCGCGGGCGTCGGTACCGGTGTCGGTATCAGGGGCAGGGTCGGTACCGGTACCGGTACCGAAGTCGATGAACAGGTCGGCCCTCGCGGCGGGGCGGCCGTAGGCCGGCGGGGCCTGCGCGTGCGCCACGGAGAGTCCCGCGGCGCGCGGGGCCTGCCCCGGCAGCCCCGGACGGCTGCCGTCGGCAAGGTCGGCGGCGCCAGCGGGAACGGCGAGGTCGGCGAAGGCACCAGCGGGCGCGCTGAGGTGGGCGGGGGCGCCGGTGCGCCCGGGGCCCGGGAGGCGCACCACCCGGTCCGCGACGGCCAGCAGCGCGGGGCGGTGCACGGCCAGCAGGACGGTCCGGCCGCGGACGAGCCGGGCGACGGCCTCGACGACGGCCGCCTCGGTCGCGCCGTCCAGCGAGGCCGTCGGTTCGTCCAGCAGCAGCACCGGACGGTCGGCCAGGAAGGCCCGGGCCAGCGCGACGCGTCGGCGCTGGCCCGCCGACAGGCCGCCGCCGTCCTCGCCGAGCGGGGCCACCGGGTCGATGTCCGCGCCTCCGGCGTCCGCGAGCGCCCGCGCCACTCGGGCGTCGTCGGCGTCCGGACTGGTCAGCCGGACGTTGTCCGCGACAGTGCCGGCGAAGAGGTGCGGATGCTGCGGCACCCAGGCCACCTTCCGGTGCCACTCGTCCGGCGGGAGTGCGGCGAGGTCGGTCCCGTCCACCGTGATCCGGCCGCTCGTGGGCCGGCGGAACCCCAGCAGGGCGGCGAGCAGGGTGGACTTGCCGGCACCGGAGGGGCCGACGAGTGCCACCGTCTCGCCCGGGCTCAGGGCCAGCGTGGTGGAGGGCAGCGAGGGAGCGGTGCGCCCGGGGTGCCGTACGACCAGCTCCTCCACCCGAATCCCGGGCGCCGCGCTGCAGGCACGCTGCGCCCGGCCGTCCGGGGCGTCGCCCGCGGACGCGTCGGCCCGGCTCGCCGGTGGTCCCGCGCCCGGGGCCGCCGGGAGCGGGGTTTCGAGGACGGCGAAGACCTCCTCGGCGGCGGAGAGCCCTTCGGCGGCGGCGTGGTACTGGGCGCCGACCTGGCGGAGCGGGAGGTAGGCCTCGGGGGCCAGGATCAGCACCACCAGGCCGGTGCGGAGGTCGAGTTCGCCGTGTACCAGCCGCATGCCGACACCCACCGCGACCAGGGCCACGGAGATCGTGGCAAGCAGTTCGAGGGCGAACGAGGAGAGGAACGCCAGGCGCAGGGTGCGCAGGGTGGCCCGGCGGTAGTCGCCGGTCACCGCCCTGATGCTCTCGGCCTGCGCCTTGGCCCGTCCGAAGACCTTCAGCGTGGGCAGCCCGGCCACCACGTCCAGGAAATGGTGCGAGAGCCGGGACAGCTGGTGCCACTGCCGGTCCATGTGCGCCTGGGTGGCCAGGCCGATCAGGACCATGAACAGCGGGATGAGCGGCAGGGTGACAACGATCGTCAGTGCGGCGATCCAGTCCGAGAACACGATCCTGGCGAGGACGGCGAGCGGCACCATCGCCGCCAGGCCGAGTTGCGGCAGGTAGCGCGCGAAGTAGTCGTCGAGCGCGTCGATGCCGCGGGTGGCCAGCGCGGTCAGCTCCCCGGTGCGGCGCTCGGACAGCCAGGCCGGCCCGAGTGCCGTGGCGTGCGCCAGCAGGCGGGTGCGCAGCTGGGACTTCACGGCCGCGCTGGAGCGGTGCGCGGCCAGCTCGGTGAGCCAGGCGACGAGAGCCCGTCCCAGCGCGACCGCCACCAGCCACAGCAGTGACGTACGCAGTTCCGCCGCCGACGCGCCCTGCTGGAAGGCGCGCACCACGACCTCGGCGAGGAGCACGGCCTGGCCGATGACCAGGCCCGCCCCGGCGAGTCCGAGCGCGACGGCGGCGAGCAGGAAGAGCCGCGTCGTGCGGGCGTGGCGCAGCAGGCGCGGGTCGACGGGTCGCATACGGGCCTCCCGGAACGGTGGCGGTGGTGGTGGTTCCTGGCGGACTGTCGCGCAGGCGGTGCGGACGCGCGGGTCCGCGGCTCAGATGCCGGCGGAAGCGGGCGGGGCGGGGGCGGCCTCGGCGCCCTGGATGTGCTGGGTACCGATCCGCTTGCGGAAGACCCAGTACGTCCACCCCTGGTAGAGCAGCACCACCGGAGTGGCGAGCGCGGCGCACCAGGTCATGATCGTCAGCGTGTACGGGGTCGAGGCGGCGTTGCTGACCGTCAGGCTCCACTCCTCGTTCAGCGAGGAGGGCATGACGTCCGGGAAGAGCGCCAGGAACAGGGTCGCCACCGTGGCGGCGACGGCGACGCCGGAGTGGAGGAAGGCCCAGCCCTCGCGTCCGCGGGTGTTGGCCGCCAGCGCCACGAGCAGGGAGACCACCGCGACCAGCAGGGACGCCAGGCTCGCGGCGTCCCCTGTGGCGGCCTGGGTCCAGCCGAGGAAGGCCGCGGCGAGCACGGCTGTGAGCAGACCGAGCCGGCCCGCGAGCCGACGGGCCCTGGCCCTGATGTCACCGACCGTCTTCAGCGCGACGAAGACCGCGCCGTGGAAGGTGAACAGCGCCAGGGTGACGAGGCCGCCCAGCAGGGCGTGCGGCGCGAGCAGGTCCAGCAGGTTGCCCGCGTACTCCTTGTCCGGGCCGATTCGCACCCCGTGCACGATGTTGGCGAAGGCCACGCCCCAGAGGAAGGCCGGCAGCAGCGAGCACCAGAAGATGGCCCGCTCCCAGTTGTGCTGCCACTGTTCCTCGGGCCGCTTGGACCGGTACTCGAAGGCGAGTCCGCGCAGGATCAGGCACACGAGGATGAGCAGCAGCGGCAGGTAGAACCCGGAGAAGAGGGTGGCGTACCAGTCGGGGAAGGCGGCGAAGGTCGCACCGCCCGCGGTGAGCAGCCAGACCTCGTTCCCGTCCCAGACCGGGCCGATGGTGTTGACCAGGACCCGGCGCTCGGTGCGGTTCCGGGCGAGCAGTCTGGTCAGGACGCCGACGCCGAAGTCGAAGCCCTCCAGGAAGAAGTAGCCGGTCCACAGGACGCCGATGAGGACGAACCAGGCGGTGTGCAGTTCCATCATGCGCTCCTCAGCTGCTCAGTAGGAGAAGGCCATCGGTCGGTCGGGGTTGCTGCGGTCGCCGCCGACCCTGGTCGGCGGGTTCAGGTCGGCCTCGGTCAGTTCCGGTGGACCGGCCTTGACGTACTTCGCCAGCAGCTTGACCTCGACGACCGCGAGCGCCGCGTAGAGCAGGGTGAACACCGTCATCGAGGTGATGACCTCGAACTGCGAGACGCTCGGGGAGACCGCTGAGGCGGTGGGCAGCACTCCGTAGACGACCCAGGGCTGCCGCCCCATCTCGGTGAAGATCCAGCCCCAGCCGTTGGCGATCAGGGGGAAGGCCAGCGTCAGGACGGACAGTCGCCAGTACCAGCCGGTGAGCAGCGGGCCGAGCAGCCTGCCACGGGTGAGCACGAGGCGGGGGACGGCCCCCTCGTCGGCCGCGGCGGCACGGTGCTCCCCGCTCAGCCACAGCCGGCGCCGGGTGAGCCACAGCCCGACGGCACCGAGGGCGACCGAGGTCATGCCGAAGCCGATCATCCAGCGGAACGCCCAGTAGGTGACCGGGATGTTGGGGCGGTAGTCGTCGAGACCGAAGCGGTCGCCGTAGCGCTCCCGCAACTGCTCCTGGGTGTCGTTGATGCCGGGGACGGGCTCGGTGAAGTTGTCGTGGGCGAGGAAGGACAGCAGGCCGGGCACCTCGATCGCGACCTTGTTGTGCCCCTCGTCCACGTCGCCGTAGGCGAAGAGCGAGAACGGAGCGGGCCCCTCCGTCTCCCAGAGGGCCTCGGCCGCAGCCATCTTCATGGGCTGCTGCTCGTACATGATCTTGGCAAGCCGGTCGCCGCTGACCGCCGTCAGGAGCCCGGCGGTGACGAGGGTGATCAGGCCCAGCCGCAGCGAGCCACGCATGACCGGGACGTGCCGGCCGCGCCTCAGGTGCCAGGCGGAGACGCCGACCACGAAGGCGGCGCCGGTGAGGAAGGCGGCCGTGAGGGTGTGGAAGAACTGGGCGAGCGCAGTGTTCTGGGTGAGCACCTGGACGAAGTCGGTCAGTTCCGCGCGGCCCGCCTCCTCGTTGATGCGGTACCCGACCGGGTGCTGCATCCAGGAGTTGGCCGCCAGGATGAAGTACGCGGAGAGCACGGTGCCGATCGCGACCATCCAGATGCAGGCGAGGTGGATGCGCTGCGGCAGCTTGTCCCAGCCGAAGATCCACAGTCCGATGAAGGTGGATTCGAAGAAGAAGGCGATCAGCGCCTCGAAGGCCAGCGGGGCGCCGAAGACGTCACCGACGAACCGGGAGTAGTCGGACCAGTTCATCCCGAACTGGAACTCCTGGAGGATGCCGGTGACCACGCCCATGGCGATGTTGATCAGGAAGAGCTTGCCCCAGAACTTGGTCGCCCCGAGGTACTTCCGCTTCCCGGTCCGGACCCAGGCGGTCTGCAGGCCGGCGACGAGCGAGGCCAGCGAGATCGTCAGGGGTACGAAGAGGAAGTGGTAGACGGTGGTGATGCCGAACTGCCACCGCGCCAGGGTCTCCGGCGCCAGTGCGAGGTCTACGGAACCCACGTCGCTTCTCTCCTTCAGCTCGCCGTGGTGACTGCCGCGTCCGCCGTGCCCGCCGCCGGCTGACCGGCTGACCGGTCGGCGTTCGGCTCCCCGGACCGGCGGCAGCGACTCGGAGGACGGAAGCCGTCGGACCGTGCACGGCAGACATGCTCGTGATTACTTTCACAAGCTTTTGTGAAAGCGTTCACAAGCGATTCCATTATGCCCCACTCCCCGGCACCGGATACCCGGGGGTCCGATTTCCGGTTTGTCCGTCCGGCGCCGCATGCTTTCAGCCCCGTCCGTGCCGGGCCGCGTTCCGGCCCCTCCTGAACACGACGCGCGCCCCCGGCCCGGGGAGGTCGGGGGCGCGCGGCCGGACGAGTCTGCCGCTCAGAGTTCCTTGCGGAACTCCGCGGCAGTGCGCAGGAACAGGTCGTTGGCCGCGACCTCGCCGATCGTCACCCGGGTCCCCTCCTCGGGGAACGGCCGCACGACGACCCCGGCGCGCTCGGCGGCAGCCGCGAAGTCGCCGGTGCGCTCGCCGAGCCGCAGCCACACGAAGTTGGACTGCGAGACCGGCACCGGCCACCCCTGGGCGACCAGTTCACGCGAGACCCGGGCACGCTCCGCCACCAGCGCCTCCACCCGCTCCAGCAGGGCCTCCTCGCTCCGCAGCGAGGCCACCGCCGCGTCCTGGGCGAGCTGGCTCACCCCGAAGGGGACAGCCGTCTTGCGCAGCGCCGCCGCCACCGGCTCGTGCGCCACCGCGAAGCCCACCCGGAGCCCGGCAAGGCCGTAGGCCTTCGAGAAGGTGCGCAGCACGCAGACGTTCGGCCGGTCCCGGTAGAGATCCAGGCCGTCGGGGACGTCCTCGTCCCGGACGAACTCGCGGTAGGCCTCGTCGAGCACCACCAGGACGTCCCGGGGCACCCGGTCGAGGAAGCGTTCCAGTGCGGCCCGGCCGAGGGCGGCACCCGTCGGGTTGTTCGGATTGCAGACGAAAACGAGTCGGGTCCGCTCGGTGACGGCGTCCGCCATCGCGTCCAGGTCGTGCTCCTCCGACGCGGTGAGCGGCACCTCGACCGCGGTCGCCCCGGAGATGCGGGTGATGATCGGGTAGGCCTCGAACGAGCGCCAGGCGTAGACGACCTCGTCTCCCGGCCCGGCGGTCGCCTGAAGCAGTTGCTGCGCGACGCCCACCGACCCGGTGCCGGTGGCCAGGTGCGCGACCGGCACGCGGAAGCGGTCGGCCAGGGCGGCCACCAGACCGGTGCACGCCATGTCCGGGTACCGGTTGAAGGACGCGGCCGAGCCCACCACGGACTCCAGCACGCCCGGCAGCGGCGGGTAGGGGTTCTCGTTGGAAGACAGCTTGTAGGAGACGGCGCCGCCCTCTGCGGCGGGGCGTCCGGGCCGGTAGGCCGGTACGGCGTCGAGCGCCGCCCGCAGCCTCGGGGTCTCGTCGGTCATCGCTGTCCTCCTCGACAGACATCGGCCGGCACCGCGGCCTCCGCGCGCCGTTCACCCGCTCGGGCCACGGCCGATCAGCATCGCTGCTCACCTTAGAAGGAATCCGCCGCGGAGCGTACTGCCAGAGCCCGGGGGCGCGCGATGGGCTGCCCGCGCTGGTGGCGAACTCCCTGGCGCGCGTCACTCGTGCAGGTGAGTTGAGACCTCTTCGAAACATCAACCGAACCACGGGCGCAACCCGGGGTTCACCCGTAATGATCATGAATTCACCCGTCAACGCCCATGTCATCGAAGGCAATTAACGCTAAATGATCTTGCAGAATCGTGACTTCCGCACCTCTGCGGAACGGTCGTCGCGCCCCCTCCGCTCAGCCCTACTATCGGCTCGCCATGACAGCAGCAGGGAAGCACCAGGTGAGCCGGTCCACCGGCCGCCGGCTGGGACGAGCAGGCATCCGCGATGTCGCCGCCGCCGCCGGCGTCTCGATCACGACCGTGTCCGACGCACTCAATGGCAAGGGGAGGCTGCCGGACGCCACCCGACGCCACGTCCGAGAAGTCGCCGACCGGCTCGGCTACCGCCCCTCGGCAGCCGCCCGGACACTCCGCACCGGCAAATCCGGCCTGATCGGCCTCACCGTCACGACCTACGGCGAAGAACCGTTCACCTTCACCGAGTTCGCCTACTTCGCCGAGATGGTCCGCGCGGCCACCTCCGCCGCGCTCGCCCGCGGATACGCGCTGGTGATCCTGCCCGCCCCGGCCCGGCACAGCACCATCGACGCCTGGTCCAACGTCGCCCTCGACGGCACCGTGGTCATCGACCCGGCCGACCACGACCCCGTCGTCACCGAACTCGTCCGGCAGGGCATCCCCGTCGTCTCGGACGGCCGCCCGGCCGCCAGCCTTCCGGTCACTGCCTGGGTGGACAACGACCACGAGGCAGCGGTCACCGGGCTCCTGGACCACCTCGCCGAGTCCGGCGCCCGCCGGATCGGGCTACTCACCGGCACCAGCACGGACACGTACACCCGCCTGTCCACCACGGCCTACCTCACCTGGTGCGAGCGGGTCGGTCAGGAACCGATCTACGAGGCCTACCCGGCGCACGACCCGTGCGCCGGGGCCGTCGCCGCAGACCGGCTCCTTGCCCGCCCGGACCGCCCGGACGCCGTCTACGGCCTCTTCGACCCCAACGGCACCGACCTGCTCGCCGCCGCCCGGCGGTACGGCCTGCGGGTCCCCGAGGACCTCCTGCTCGTGTGCTGCAGCGAATCCACCGTCTACGCGGCCACCGAACCGCCCGTCACCACGCTCTCCCTCAAACCGAGGCGGATCGGGACGGCCGTTATCCAGTTGCTCATCGACGCCATCGAAGGGCTCGACAACGGCCGCATGATCCAGCAGGTGATGCCGACCGACCTGATCGTCCGCACCTCGTCCCAGCGACGCAACCCCCGGACCACCGTCAGCGCACCACGCGCACCCGCAACGGACTGACGTCGCACGGTGCCCCCGGCAGACCCGGAGAATTCAGCGGAAATTCACTCCGCACCGGACCCTCGCAGCAATTGCCACCCCCAGGTGCGTCACAAGCGTCGATCAGCGTTCCTATGATGGGCGAACGGCACCGGGCCCGGCGTGCGACCAGGGCATCGTCCGGCAGGTGCACAGGCGGCGCACAGTGGTGGAGGGGTCGATGACTCAGGGGGCCGGTCAGGGACCCGGTATGGGGCAGAGCACAGAGAGGGCAGGTGCACCGCGCGTGCCCGATCCCGGCCCGCCCCATCCCGACGACGCGTACACCCCGACCCAGCGTGACCTCCCGGTGATCGGCCGGGAGACGCCCGTCGCGGTGGCCGACCCGGCCACCGTGACGGATGCGCCCACCGGACCGCTGTACGTCGTCGGGGACGTCCACGGCTACCTTGACGAGCTGCGCGCCGCACTGCGCGAGACCGGCCTCATCGACGCCGAGGACCACTGGATCGCCGGCACCGCCCGGCTCTGGTTCCTCGGTGATTTCACCGACCGCGGCCCCGACGGCATCGGCGTCATCGACCTCGTCATGCAGCTCTCCGCCGAGGCGGCCGCCGCAGGGGGATACTGCAAGGCCCTGATGGGTAACCACGAGCTGCTGCTGATCGGCGCGAAGCGCTTCGCCGACACCCCCATCAGCTCCGGGGCCGGAACCGCCTCCTTCCAGGCCGCCTGGCTGCTCAACGGCGGCCAGCGCACCGACATGGAGCGCCTCCAGGAGCACCACCTGCGGTGGATGACGCGGCTGGACGCCATGACCCTCGCCGACGACCACCTCCTGGTGCACTCCGACACCACCGCCTACCTCGACTACGGCACCAGCATCGCCGCCGTGAACGACGCGATCACCGAAGCGCTGGAGCGCCGGGACGCGGACGAGACCTGGGAGCTGTTCCGGAAGTTCACCAAACGCTTCGCCTTCCGCGACGAGGGCGGCAGCCGGACGGCCGCGGAACTGCTGGACACCTACGGCGGCGGCCGCATCGTGCACGGCCACAGTCCCATCCCGTACCTGCTCGGCGAGGCCCCGACCGGCGACGAGAGCGGCACGGACGGCGCCAGCGCCGTCCAGGTGAGCGGCCCCCACCTCTACGCCGACGGACTCGCCGTGGGCATGGACGGCGGCGTGACGATGGCCGGCCGGCTGCTCGTCGCCCGGCTCCCACTCCCCGACTGATCGCCCCGCGCCGGGGCGGGGCGCCCGCCCCCGCACGGCGCCGCCCGCCCCGCCGGAGCGGACCCGCCCGGCATCGTCGCCCGCCCCGGGCCACCGGTGGCCCGGGGCGGGCGACGATGCGACACGCCCGGGACCACCGCCCCCGCCGCAATGGCTTGATCATGTCGTCCGCGGCACCGGAAACCGACCCGCGGAGCCGCCGCACCGCCGCCACCTGTGCACCTGCGCGAGCAATTTCCTCAAACACCCTGTCACCGCACGCCGCGGGCGCTCTACCATCGGTCCTGCCGCAAGCGAGCCTCTCCTCCCTACCGACCTCTCAGCCGCCCGGCCCCCATCCCCGCAGGAGGGACTCCGCCCAGGCCCCACCGATCGTCGGCACTCGGCCGGCGCGCCTCGGCCCGAAGGAGCATCGGGGGATGTACATGAACAGCGCTCCGCATCTGCGCATCGAGGACCGACCCGAGTTCGAGCGGGTCCTCGACGAAGCACTGCGCACCGCGTCCCGACGTCCGGAGCTGGCCGCGCTGGGGAGACGCCTCAGCAACGAGCAGTTGCGCGACATGGCCATCAGCGCCTCGAACGCGATCAGCGCCTGCGCCGCGGTCGAGTACCAGCACTTCGTCGCGCTGCGCGAGCGGCTGCGTCGGCCGGAGCAGAACGGCACCTCCGCCGCGAGCGGCGGCGGGGGCCTCGCCGGCGGAATCACCGAACCCGGCGGCGCCGGTCTCTTCGCCGTTCTGACGGTCCTGGCGCCGGTGCTGGCCGGCACCGCGGCAGTGATCTTCCTGGCCGTCGGTTACGGCCTCGGCGTCGTCTCGCCCGAGCCGTCCCTCGCGGCGCCGATGCGGAGCGTCGGCTGGGTCTTCGCCGCGCTCACCGCCGGGGGCCTGCTGCTCGCCAGTGGCGGCCTCCTCGTCACCGCCCTGCGCAACTCCTCCAGTTCCATCCGCCCGGGAGCCGCGGGCCTCGCCCCAGACGCCCGCACCGAGGAGATGTGCCACGCCCGGGAGGCCTGGCGGGAGGCCCTGCTGGAACGCGGCATCGTGCCGTTCCTGCGCGACTCCCTGGACGCCTCACCCGAACCGGAACCCACCTCGTCCGCGGGGGTCCGCACCTCCGAGGAGGACCGCGAGGGACGGACGCCGCGGCTGGGCTACTCGCACCCCGGCTTCTCCAGTCCGGCAGGGGAGGACCCCGACCACCACGGTCCCCGGCCGAGGTACTCCAGCCCGGACTTCTCCAGCCCCGACTACGGCGGCCCCGAGCACCCGTCCCACTAACGGCGCCGCCCCGACCGCCGACCGGCCGGTCGGGGCGCCCGGCCGCGGTACCCGGCACGCCCCGACCTGCGGCTCAGTCCGCCAGCGGCAGGTAGACGCGGTTGCCCGCCTCCGCGAACTCCCGCGACTTCTCCAGCATCCCGGCCTCGATCTCCTTCGGGGTGGCGTCCGCCTCTCCGCCGAACTCGTCCATGATGCTTCTACTGATCTTCATCGAGCAGAACTTGGGACCGCACATGGAGCAGAAGTGCGCGGTCTTGGCGGGTTCGGCCGGGAGGGTCTCGTCGTGGAACTCCCGGGCGGTGTCCGGGTCCAGCGCCAGGTTGAACTGGTCCTCCCAACGGAACTCGAAGCGGGCGTCGGAGAGCGCGTCGTCCCATTCCTGGGCGCCGGGATGGCCCTTCGCCAGGTCGGCGGCGTGCGCGGCGATCTTGTAGGTGATCACTCCGGTCTTGACGTCGTCGCGGTTCGGCAGCCCCAGGTGCTCCTTCGGGGTGACGTAGCACAGCATCGCGGTGCCCCACCAGGCGATCATCGCCGCACCGATGCCTGAGGTGATGTGGTCGTACGCGGGCGCGATGTCGGTGGTCAGCGGCCCGAGGGTGTAGAACGGCGCCTCCTCGCAGATCTCCTGCTGGCGGTCGACGTTCTCCTTGATCTTGTGCATCGGAACGTGTCCCGGGCCCTCGACCATGGTCTGCACGTCGTGCGCCTTGGCGATTCGGTTGAGCTCGCCCAGGGTCTCCAGTTCGGCGAACTGGGCCTCGTCGTTGGCGTCGGCGATCGACCCGGGGCGCAGGCCGTCACCGAGCGAGAAGGTGATGTCGTAGGAGGCGAGGATCTCGCAGAGCTCCTCGAAGTGGGTGTAGAGGAAGCTCTCCCGGTGGTGGGCCAGGCACCAGGCGGCCATGATCGAGCCGCCGCGGGAGACGATGCCGGTCTTCCGGCGGGCCGTCAGCGGGACGTACCGCAGCAGGACCCCCGCGTGCACCGTCATGTAGTCGACGCCCTGCTCGGCCTGCTCGACGACGGTGTCCCGGTAGACCTCCCAGCTCAGCTCCTCCGCTCGGCCCTCCACCTTCTCCAACGCCTGGTAGAGCGGCACGGTGCCGATCGGCACGGGCGAGTTGCGCAGCACCCACTCGCGGGTGGTGTGGATGTTGCGGCCGGTGGAGAGGTCCATGACGGTGTCGGCGCCCCAACGGGTCGCCCAGGTCATCTTGTCCACCTCCTCCTCGATGGAGGAGGTCACGGCGGAGTTGCCGATGTTGGCGTTCACCTTCACCAGGAAGTTCTTGCCGATGATCATCGGCTCGGTCTCCGGGTGGTTGACGTTCGCGGGCAGCACCGCGCGCCCGGCGGCGATCTCGTCCCGGACGAACTCCGGCGCCCGGTTCTCGCGGATGCCGACGTACTCCATCTCCGGGGTGATCTCGCCCCGCTTGGCGCGAGCGAGTTGCGAGACGGCGGTGCCGCCGCGTCCGCGCCGCGGCACCCGGGGCCGGCCGGGGAAGACTGCGTCGAGGTTGTGCAACCCGCCGCGCGGCGAGGTGTGCTTGATCCCGTCGTCCTCCGGCCGCGGGGCGCGGCCCGCGTACTCCTCGGTGTCCCCCCTGCTGATGATCCAGTTCTTCCGCAGCGGAGCCAGTCCGCGGCGCACGTCGTTGTCGATCTCGGGGTCGGTGTACGGGCCGGACGTGTCGTACAGCGTCACGTCGCGGCCGTTGGTGAGGTGCACCCGGCGGACGGCGACCCGGATGTCCGGTCGCGACCCGCTCACGTATCCCTTGTGCCAGCCGAGCATGTCCGGCTCGGCCCCTTCGGGCATGCGTGCATCCTGCATGGTCATGAGACCCACTCCCTACGCCGGCATTACCCGGTACCAGGTTCGGCGGTCGACGCAGCCCTCTCCGTGATCGATACGGAGGTCAGCGCCCTCTCAGCCCCGTGCTCGGAGCTCCCGCGATGTGCAAAACCACCGCCACGCTAGCGGTTCGTCGCTGGGCAGCGCCAGGGGGCCTTGCGATGATCGGACCGTGGACCCCTATGCGAGCAGTGAACGAAGTGACCGGCCGGACGGCTCCGAGCCCAGCCGGACGAGTGGTCACGGCCATCAGCACAGCCACCACCACGGGCCTGCGGCACCGGTGTCGCAGCACCTGCGCAGAGTCATCGGCGGGGTGCTGGTCCCCTTCGCCGCCGCGGTGGTGGCTGGGCTCATCCTGCTCTGGCCGGGCGGCGCTCCCGGCCACGAGCGGGGCGAGACCGGCGTGGGGTTCGACCGGCAGTTGGAGCAGGCCCGGGTGACCGGGATCAGCGAGGTCGACTGCGGGGATGTCAACGCCGAGCAGCAGGGCGACGGCGCCTCGGCCGGGCGGAGTTGCCTCCGCGCGACGATCGAGGTGACGAGCGGCCCGCACACCGGGCGCACGTTCACCGAGATCGTCACGCCGGACGCCACCCGGCGGCTGGCGGCCGGTCAGGAGGTCGTCGTCGCCTTCGCTCCGGACGCTCCCGAGGAACTCCAGTACAGCGTCGTGGACGTGGAACGCAGCTTCCCCATGGTGCTGCTGGCGCTGTTCTTCGCTCTGGTGGTGGTGGCGGTCGGCCGGATGCGGGGGCTGCTGGCACTGGCCGGACTGGCGATCACGTTCGCCGTGCTGACCCTGTTCATTCTCCCCGCGATACTCCAGGGCTCGAACCCGCTGCTGGTGGCGGTGGTCGGCGGCAGCGCCATCATGCTCGTGACGCTGTACCTGTGCCACGGGTTCAGCGCCCGCACCTCGGTCGCGGTGGTGGGGACTCTGGTGTCCCTGGTCCTGATCGGGGTACTGGGCTCGGTGTTCATCGACTGGGCCGAGCTCTCGGGGAACACCGACGACCAGACCGCGCTGGTGCACAGCCTCTACCCGGACATCGAGATCCGCGGCCTGCTGCTCGCCGGGGTGCTGATCGGCTCGCTCGGCGTGCTGGACGACGTGACGGTGACCCAGACCTCGGCCGTGTGGGAGCTGAAGCAGGCCGATCCCACGGTGAGTCGGCGGCGTCTGTACTCGTCGGCGATGCGGATCGGTCGGGACCACATCGCCTCGGTGGTCAACACCCTGGTGCTGGCGTACGCCGGAGCGGCGCTCCCGCTGCTGCTGCTGTTCTCGATCGCCCGCGCCGGAGTGGGCTCGGTCGCCACCAGCGAGTTGGTGGCGGAGGAGATCATCCGGACCCTCGTCGGATCGATCGGTCTCGTGGTGTCGGTTCCGGTGACCACCGGTCTGGCAGCCCTGGTGGTCTCCGCCGGCCTGGTCGGGGACGAACCGGCGAAGGCCGCGCCCGGACGCGGACGCCGCCGGCGGGCCAAGAACTGACGGCCCCCGCAGGGCGGCGGGAACGGCAGCACGGGGCAGGACGGGTCCGGTTGCGGGACGGGTGGGTGGGCGGGTCCCGGCGGGTGCGGGCGCCGGGCGGGTACGCGGCCGGACAGGCCCTCAGGGGGTCTGGCTGGCCAGGATCTTGTCCAGCTCGGCGTCGATACGCTCCGCCGAGGGCTCCTGGCCCAGCGGCACGATCCGGTCCGTCCGGTCGAGGAAGGCGACCAGCGGGGGCGCGCTCGCCCGGAACAGTGCCTGCTCCGGGCCGACCTGCAGGCGGATGTACAGATCGCCGAGGTACTCGGAGCCGACCGGGCCGATGCGGACGTCACCCTCGCCGGAGAGCCGGCTGACCCCGTCGATCAGCAGCTCCCGACCGAAGACCCAGGTCACCGGGGCGTCGCCGGGGAGAGTGAAGGTGAAACGGACCGCGTACGGGTCCCGGGCCTCGTAGACGAGTTCCACCGGGATGCGGAAGGAGAGCTCCTCCGAGGCCAGAAAGCTCATCATGACGTGCGCCTGGACCCTGTCGCTCATGTAGCTGCCCCCGGCTCTCGTAATCGACCTTGATCGGCTGCTGTGAACTGCTGAGGGAATCGTCCATCACGCCCTCACAGACCACAATGCCGGTGGGTTCAAAGTCACCCGATTGACGACGGAGGATGGTGCAACCGGTGGCTTCCGCCGGGTCGTTCCGCCGTCCGCGGAACCGGCGGGCTGCGCCGTCCGTGATCGTGTCGGCCCCGGACGGCGGTGTCCGCCACCGCCGGCGGGGCGGCGGACCGTGCCGGACACCGGACGCTCACTCGCGAAGGGCGGTCATCACTTGCTGCCGGTCGAGGCCGGCAGGAACTTGCGGACGAGATAGATCACCGCCGCGACGATCGCCGCGAACAGCAGCACGTTGAAGAGCAGCGACACCACGGTCGCGAGCACCCAGGTGACCACCTTGAAGACCAGCAGCGCGACGACGATGATGCCGACCCACTGGATCCAGGACGGCAGTGCGGCGCAGCTTTCCTTGGCTCCCATGATCATTCCCTGCTTCCGTATCGATGCGACTCGGTTTCTCCGGCGTTCCGCCTTCGATGCTAGGCGCAGCGCCGAGGCGGGGGGAGGGCCGTCGTCCCCGGTCCTCCCCTGACCGGACCCCTACGGGGGCGCCGCCGGCCCCCTCAGCTCTCCGGGGGAGAGAAGACCACCATGACCCGCAGGTCCTCCGTGATGTGGTGGAAGCGGTGCAGCACGCCCGCCGGTACGTACACCACGCTGCCCCGGGCCACGTGGGTCGTCTCCTCGCCCACGGTCAGCGAGCCCCGGCCGCTGACGACGAAGTAGACCTCGTCCTGCCGGTGCGGCGACTGGGGGTCGGTGGCACCGCGATCGAGCGCGTACAGCCCGACCGACATGTTCCGCTCCCGCAGGAACTGCAGGTACGCGCCGTTGTTCGCGGCACGTTCAGCCTCCAGCTCGTCCAGCCGGAACGACTTCATCCGTGTTGCCCCTCTGCCCCTGCGCCGCAGTTCTCTGCGACGATCCCCGTCATGAAGAATTTCCTTGTCACGACCGTTGCCAACGCCCTCGCCCTCGCGGTGGCCGTGTGGCTGCTGAACGACATCACGCTCACCAGCGCCGAGACCGGCGGCAAGACCCTCACCGTGGCTCTGGTCGCCCTGCTCTTCGGCCTGGTGAACCTGGTCGTCAAGCCGTTCGCAAAACTCGTCTCCCTCCCACTGCTGATCCTCACCCTCGGGTTGTTCGCCCTGGTGATCAACGCACTGATGCTGCTGCTCACCTCCTGGCTCGCGGACAAGCTCGACGTGGGCTTCCACGTCGAGGGCTTCGGCACCGCACTGCTGGGCGGACTGATCATCGCCATCGTCTCCTGGGCGGTGAACATGATTCTGCCCGACGAGCGCTGAGCCGGAGAGGGTTCCCGGACACCGCCCGTGGCGGGACGGCGGGGCCCGGGTGCGACCCGCCACCGGGACCTCGCGGACAATGGGGGCATGACCTCGTCCGACGCCGCTTCCCCCGCCACCTCGCCCGAGCGGGGTGACGCCGCCCCGGACGTCCGCGCACGCGCCGGGTCGCACACGCCCGCGGACCCCCGTGAGCCGTACCGGGTCTGCTTCGTCTGCACGGGCAACATCTGCCGGTCGCCGATCGCCGAGGCCGTCTGCCGGGCCCGGCTCGTCGAAGCGGGGCTCGACGACCGGGTGGCCGTGGACAGCGCCGGAACCGGCGGATGGCACACCGGGGACGGCGCGGACCCGCGGGCCTGCGCGACACTGGCCGTGGCCGGCTACCCCGAAGCGCACCGGGCCCGGCAGTTCCGGCCCGACTGGTTCGGACGCCGAGACCTGGTGGTCGCCCTGGACCGCGGCCACCTGGACGCCTTGCGCCGCATGGCGCAGGGCCCGCAGGACGCCGCGAAGGTGCGGCTGCTGCGCTCCTTCGACCCGGCCGCCGGGTCCGACCCGGACGTGCCGGACCCCTACTACGGAAGCCCGGACGGGTTCGAGGACGTGCTGGCGATGGTGGAGGCAGCGATGCCGGGACTCCTCGCCGCGGTCCGTGAGGAAGTGGAGGACCGTTGACCACCGACGGAACCAGAGCAGTGCACGCCGGACTCCCCGCAGGCGAGCCGGGCGCCCCGCCGATGCCCGGGCCGGTGTTCGCCGCCCACTACCACCTGCCCGGCGACCCGGCCGCCGCGGAGTACGCCTACGGCAGGGACGGCAACCCCACCTGGACCGCGCTGGAGAGCGCCGTCGCGGAGCTGGAGGACCCGCACGGCGCCGCGATGGCCGTGTCCTTCGCCTCCGGCATGGCCGCGATCTCCGCGGTGCTGCTCTCCCGCACCGCGCCCGGCGACCTCGTCGTTCTGCCGGACGACGGCTACAACCTGTTGAAGCCGCTCCAGGAACGCCTGGAGGGCTTCGGCGCCCGGGTGCGGACCGTCGCCACCGGCAGCCGCGCCCAGATCGACGCCGTCCGCGGTGCCTCGCTGGTGTGGCTGGAGACGCCCTCCAACCCGGGGCTGAACGTCTGCGACATCCGGGAACTGGCCGAAGCCGCCCACCGGGAGGGCGCCCTGGTCGCCGTCGACAACACGCTCGCCACCCCGCTAGGCCAGCGCCCGCTGGAGCTGGGTGCCGACTTCAGCGTCAGCAGCGGCACCAAGGCGCTGAGCGGGCACGGCGACCTGCTGCTGGGGCACGTCATCTGCCGCGACGCGGAGCTGGGCGGTGCCGTTCGGCACTGGCGGAAGATCATCGGCGCGGTGCCGGGCCCGATGGAGGCCTGGCTCGCCCATCGCAGCCTCGCGACCCTGGAGTTGCGGGTGGAGCGGCAGGCGACGAACGCGCGGGCGGTCGCCGGGGCGCTGCGGGCCCGGCCGGAGGTGACCGGCCTGCGGCACCCCGGCCTCGACGACGACCCCGCACACCCGGTCGCCGTCCGGCAGATGCGCCGCTTCGGCTGCGTCGTCTCCTTCGTGCTGCCCGACCGGGAGCACGCCGAGCGCTTTCTGGACGCCACGGAGGTGGTGCACCAGGCGACGAGCTTCGGCGGGGTGCGCAGCACAGCCGAACGCCGCGGCCGCTGGGGCGGTGACGATGTCCCCGAAGGCTTCGTCCGCCTGTCGGTCGGCGTCGAGGACGGCGCGGACCTGGTGGCCGACCTGCTCCGGGCGCTGGATCACGCGTCGGCGGCGTAGCGCCTTCCGCTCCCGCCGCGGGGGTCTCCGCGACGGGGCACAGGTTTCGGGCCGCGGCCGCCGCGGCAGATCTCTGGCATGGCCGATGAACGATCCGTGGTCAAGCGCACCGCCCGGGCGATCCTGCTCGACGGCGACGAGATGATCCTGATCAAACGCACCAAGCCGGGCCGGGAGCCGTACTGGATCACGCCGGGGGGCGGTGTGGAACCCACCGACGAGTCGGTGGTCGCCGCGCTGCACCGGGAGGTGGACGAAGAGCTCGGCGGCAAGATCGCCGACGTCGTCCCGGCCTTCGTGGACACCGTGGAGCACCCCACGGGGGCCGGGGGCCACGGTGACACCGGGGCCCCTGCGGCGGAGGCCGGGGACGTGCCGGACGGCGTCAAGGTGCAGCACTTCTTCGTCTGTCGGCTGGAGTCAATGGACGTCTCGCGGCGGCACGGGCCGGAGATGGACGAGCCCTGCGGGGAGTACGAGATCGTCCGGATCCCGTTCAGCCGCGCCGGTGTCCGCTCGGTGGAGGTGGTGCCGCCCTCCCTGCAGGACTACCTGGCCGCCAACATCGAGGGCGTACGGACCCTGCTCGCCGACGACCTGGGGTGACGCCCCGGCCGCTTCGAACCTCCCGCGCGAGGGGTGCGTGCGGTGCGTCGGCGCCTCCGGTGGTCCGTGTCTCCGGTGCTCTGCGGCTGAAGCCTCGGGGCGGGTGCCGGGGGCCGGGCCTCCCGGGCCCGCCCGCCCCGCGCGGCGCGGCAGCGCGGCTCTCAGCCGAACCAGCCGCCGAAGGGCGGTTCTTCCGTACCTCTGCTCCGCGCCTCCGCCTCGGCGAGCACCCGCTCCGCCTCCGCCCGCCAGGCCAACGGGGAGGGCTGCTCGGGCGCGGCCGGCAGCGACGGGGGCGGGGAGGTCCGGACGGGGGCCATCGGCGGGACGGCCACGGGCGCCCGCACCTCGGCGGGTTCCCGCCGGGCCGGGGGCCCGCTCCCGTCGGCGGCGTCACAGCCGGACGAGGAGAGTCCGCCGTGCGGCGCCGCCGCCCCGGTCGGGGAGGAGGCCGCGGTTTCCTCCTCCGCCCGCTCGCGGCGCCGGTCCCTGGCGACGGCGAAGAAGTCGCCGCCCTTCCGCTTGTAGTCGTCCGTCCCCCAGTCGCGCGCCGGACGCTTCGGGGCGAACTGCAGATGCGGAATGTGCTTCGCGCAGTGGATGTAGGCCTCTTCGACGGCCACCCTGACCCACAGTGCGGGCCGCCGCCCCGGCACCGGGTCGACCGCCAGGCCCGGATACTCCTCGCGCAGCACGGAGTCCTCCAGGAGCTCCGCCCGGCCGTTGATGTGCAGACCGATCCGGGCCCGGGTGAAGTCGAGGAGCATGATGCCCAGGTGCGGGTTCTCCCGCATGTTGCCCACGCTCGCGTGCACGCCGTTGCCGCGGTACTCCGGGTAGACGACCGTCTTCTCGTCGACCACCTGGAGGAAGCCGGGCGGACCGGCGCGGAAGCTGCTGTCACACTCCCCGCGCAGGTCGGACGTCGCCAGGAAGAACATCTCCTGCCGCTGGACGAACTCCTGCATCCGCACGTTGAGATGCCCCAGCATCTGTTCGCCGTAGAAGCGGTCCGCGCGGACGCTGGTGCCCAGTTGCTCCTGGACGAGGTGCTCACCGTCACTCCCGGGCCGGCCCGACGGGCCGCCGCCGTGGTGTTCCACTTCCGTCACGTTCAGTCTCCTGCTGCAACCAGCTCTTCTAGGGAATCGTGCCGTATGCGGTCCTGCGAGATGCCGGCACCCCGCAGGGCGTCGACCCCGCTGCGGATCATTGCGGGCGGACCGGACACGTATCCGTCGTACGCGCTCCAGCGACCGGCCTGCCGCACGGCGTCCGGCAGGCGCCCGGACAGACCGGTCGCGCGGATCGGGCAGCCGTCGGCCACGACCGGGCGCACCGAGAGCCAGGGGTGGCGCTCGCCGAGGCGGATCATGGTCTCCAGGTCGTAGAGGTCCCGGTCGCTCTGCGCTCCGTAGAAGACCTCCACGGGACGCGCCCTGCCGTGCTCGGCGACGTCTTCGACCATGGCCTTGATCGGGGCGATGCCGGTCCCGCCGCCCAGGCAGAGCAGGCCGTTGTCCGTGCGGTGGTCGACGGTCATCGCACCGGCCGGGGGCCCCAGCCGTACGACGTCCCCGGGGCGGGCCCGATTGACCAGGGCGCCGGAGACCCAGCCTGCCGGCACCGCCTTGACGTGGAGAGTGAGCAGCCCGTCGGAACGCGGCGCGCTGGCGAAGGAGTAGTGCCGCCACACCCGCGGCCACCAGGGCGTCTCCAACGAGGTGTACTGCCCGGCGAGGAAGGGGTACGGCTGGTCGGGCCGGACGGTCACGACAGCGATGTCGCGCGTGCGGCGCTCGTGCCCCACGATCTCCGCCTGCCACCACGCCGGCGCCACGTGCTCGTCCTCGGCGGCCGCGTCGATCATGATCTGCGAAATCGCGGTGTAGGCGCGCGCCCAGGCGGCCTCGGCCTGCGGGGACCACGACTCGGGGGCGTACCGGGTCAGCGCCCCGATGAGGGACTCGCCGACGGCCGGGTAGTGCTCGGGCCGGGTGCCGTACTTGCGGTGGCCGCGGCCGAGCCCGCTGAGGTACTCGGTGAGCACCGGCCCGTTGTCCACGTGCTGGGCGGCGGTGAGCAGGGCCTTGAAGAGCCGGTCGCGCTGGTGGTCCATAGAGGTGGGGAACAGGTCCCGCAGGTCCGGGTGGCGGACGAAGAGCATCGCGTAGAAGTAGCCGGTGGCGGTGTCGGCCACCGCCTCCAGTTCGGCCATCGTGCGCCGGATCAGCGTGGCGTCGGAGGAGGCCGGTTCGGGAGCCGGCCTCGATGCCGGAGCGGGCGGCTGCTGCCCGGCGGCGGGGGGCGGCTGCGACTCGCGGGCGGAGGGCGGCTCGGCCGGGCGGGCGTCCGGCTCGGGTCCGCGCGGTTCCGGCTCCGGACGCCGTCCGGGCGGGGGGTTCCGCCGGGGCGGCACCCGGTAGCCGCGAGGCGGCTGCCGGCTGCGCGTCGGCTGTCCGGGCGGCGGCTGGAAGGCGGGACGGGGTCCCGGCACGGAACGGGCCGCGCCCCCTCCGGGAGGGCCGGAGGCGGGCGGCTGCTGCCCGGCGGTGTGCGACTCGGGGGCGCCGGACGCCTCGCGCGCCAAGGGGCGACCAGGTTCGGTCGGCCGGGAGACGGACGTGGAGTCCGACTCGTCGCGGGGGGCCGGTGGCTGAGGATCCGGCTGGAACCAGCTCCAGTCACCACTGCTGCCGGTTTCCCCGCCGGGTATGCCGTTTCCGGCCGACGTGGTGGTCATGGTCTGCCTCGCCTTGTGCGTCTTCTGGTCGGTTGTGCACTTCCCGAGTCGAGATGTGGTCACATTCTCTTCGGTCGTGTCACGGTGTTGTCCGCCACATTCAACTGACCGGGAGGATTGCCCCGCAGCACGGCGCCGTGGCTCGTACGTGACGCGGAGTAGACCATACCGTTATCACAACCCGGCACAAGCCCCGATCGACGACCCGGGGAATTCCTCCGCACCGCCCACCCGAGGGCAATTACCCGGAGTAACCCATTCCGCCGCGCCTTCTGTTCGCGCCCGCGGTTTGATTGTCCGTACCGCCGCCGACCAGACCTCGGCGAACACACCAACCGCTCCCGACCGCGGGGAGCGAGAGGGGCCTACGACCGACGCAATCGAAAAGAACAGCGGAGCGACCTCCGCGACGCTCGGAGCGGGCAATAGTTGCACACACCTCATACGGGTAAACGCGCCATACTTCGAAACTGCTCTACGCGGGGAGCGCCGGACCGGAGTACGGCACCCGCACCGTGAACGGGCGCCCCGCGGCGGGTCCGCCACCGGCCGCGGGGCGGAACCGCCCGGCCGGCTGAACGGCGACCCCACTGCACCACCCGAGGAGCGCGGATGACCCGACCCCGGCCCGGCCCGGCCCGCGCCCAGGGCTGGGGACGCGCTGTCGACGCTGCACGGGCGCCTGGAGGCCCGCGTGGAGCGCGCGCTCCATGCCTCCCACCAACGTCAGCGTGCGCGAGTTCTCGGTGCTCAACGTGCTCAGCGAGCAGCACGGCGACGAGGGGGCCACTTCCGGATGAACCAGCTCGCCTACGCCGTGGTGCTCAGCCAGAGTGCCACCACCCGGCTGGTGAACCGTCTGGAGGAGCGCGGGCTGCTGACCCGCTCCCTCTGCCCGACCGACCGGCGAGGGATCTACGCCGGGGTCTCCGAGGCCGGGCTGGCCCGCCTCGCCGAGGCCCGGCCGACCCACGACGCCGCCCTCGGCGCGGCGCTCGACGCCGCCGCCCGCCGCCCGGAACTGGCATCGCTGGAGGCCGCCGTGCGCGCCAGGGGGCCTGACGGCACCTCGGGCCCAGCGTGACCGGGAGCGGTCCGGCACCGGGGCCGGAGCGGGTCGGCCACCGGGGCCGGGAGAGCGAGGCCCGGGCACGCAGGGCGGAGGCGCGGCGGGGCCCGTCTCCGGCCGACCGCCCTCCGGGGCGGGAGCCGAGAAACTGACGGGCTCATGCCCACCTAGAGTGGAGGGCATGAGCGACCTCACCATCCGGCCCGCCACGGCCGAGGGCCTCCCCGCCCTCGTCGCCATGCTGGCCGACGACCCGCTGGGGGCGACGCGCGAGAGCCCGAACCGGCTGGCGTCCTACCGCGCCGCGTTCGACCGGATCGACTCCGATCCACAGCAGCACCTCGTCGTCGCCGACCGGGCGGGCCGCCAGGTCGGAACCCTGCAACTGACGGTCGTCCCCGGCCTCTCCCGCCAGGGCGCGAGCCGCGCGCTGATCGAAGCCGTCCGGGTGCACACGGACGAGCGCGGCAGCGGTCTGGGCACCGAGCTCCTCACCTGGGCGGTCGAGGAGGCGCGCCGGCTCGGCTGCGCCCTGGTGCAGCTCACCACCGACGCCACCCGCATCGACGCGCACCGCTTCTACGAGCGGCTCGGCTTCGAGGCCTCGCACCTCGGCTTCAAGATGCCGCTCTGAGACCCCGCCGCCAACGCTGCCGGGCATCGCTGCGGCCCGCTCACCATCGGTCCGCACCGCCGGGAACCGGCGCCGCGGGATCGTACGGCTGCCGGGTGAAGACGAAGGTCCCCAGGTCGAGGTGGCCGACCTCTCCGTCCTCCCCGCGCACCGCCCGCAGCGTCTCCCCGGCGAAGTAGCCGTCCAGACCGCGCCAGTCGCCGCTGCCGTCCGGCGCGAAACGGGACGCCCGTCCCGCCCCGGAGAGCGGACCCAGCTCCAGTCGCCCGCCTCCCCGCAACCGCACGGCGTACGGCGCGGCCCCCCAGTACCAGGGGCCGGTGAGGTCGAGCAGCCGCCCGTCGACCGCTCCGGACGGCCGCCAGGGCTCCGGGAGCCGCGGCTCACGCTCCGCCACCAGCGACAGCAGTTCGGCCGCCAGCACCGGTGCCGACAGGCCGTTGGTCGCGTTGGCCAGCACCGCGCTGCCCAGCCCCTCCACCGCGTCCACCCAGAGGCAGGCGACGAACCCCGGCATCGAACCGGTGTGGCCCGCCAGTTCGCGTCCACCGGTGCGCAGCAGTTGCAGGCCGAGCCCGTAACCCCCGTCCCAGGAACCGGATTCGGGTGCGACCGCGGGGGTGCGCATCTCGGCGACCCCGTCCGCGCCGAGCACCCGCTCGTCACCCGCCGCCAGGAAGCCCGCGAACCGGGCCAGATCTGCGGTGGTGGACCACAGTTGCCCGGCCGGAGCCATCCGGCCCGTGTCCGCCAGCGGTTCGGGCTGCACCACGTCCGCCCACGGGTGCACCGCCCAGCCGGCCGCGTGCGGCGGCTGCGGGTGCAGCCCCGTCCGGTCCATGCCGAGCGGCTCCCACACCTCGCGGCGCAGGACCTCTCCCCACGGGGCCCCGCGCAGCTTCTCCACGAGGGCGCCCAGCAGCGCGTAGCCGGTGTTCGAGTAGTGGTGCCGGCGGCCGGCCGGGTGCCGCTGCGGCCGCTCCCCGAACAGGTCGGCGAGCTCCGGCCGCAACTCGCCGGACGTCCGCTCCCACCAGGGCCCGCGCGGTTCTGCGGCCAGGCCCGAGGTGTGGCTGAGTAGTTGGGCGACGGTTGCCCCGCCGCCGTGAGGGACGTCCAGGTGCCTGCCGAGCGGGTCCTGGAGGTCGAGGCGGCCCTCGTTCCGCAGCCGCAGCACCGCGACGGCGACGAAGCTCTTGGTGAGCGATCCGATCCGGTACTGGGTGTCCGGGTGCGGCGTCCGGCCGTCCACCTCGCCGCGTCCGGCCGACCAGACCGGCCGCCCGTCCCGCATCACGACCGCCGCGGCCGAGGGCACCCGCCCCTCGGACTGTGCGGTGGCGAGCCGGTGCAGCAGCACCCGCCGGGTCTCCGGCAGCAGTTCCTCGGGGCCCTCGGGCGGGCCGGCGGCCGGCGGAGCCCCGGGAGCCGAGGCAGGCGCGGACGGTCGAGGGCCCGGCGCCGGAGCTGCGGGGGCGAAGGACGCGTCGGCAGCGGGTGCGTCCGCGGAGGTGGGCTCGTCGGGCGGGTTGCTCATCCGCCTACTCCTACCCGGTACCGCGGGGGGACGCCACCCGGTTTCCGGTGGCGGGGCATCGTCCCGGGGAGGCGGCGGGAACGCGGAGAGCCGGGCACCACCCGCTGGGGTGCCCGGCTCTCCGCGATGCTCGACAGGGGCGGGGTCAGTCGGCTCCGCTCACCGACTGGCCCCGTCCGAAGAGAGTGCCTCCGTTGTTCTGCTCCTCGCCGTCATCGTCGCCGCCGCCACCGTTCTGGCCCTGATTGCCACCACTCTGGCCCTGGTCCTGGCCGTCGGACTCGCCGCCGGTCTGACCGTCCGTCTCACCGGGCTCACCCGTCTCACCACCGGACTGACCCTCGTTCTCGCCGCCGTCCTCGCAGGTGATGTCCCAGGGGCGGCAGGTCTCGTCCGGTGTCTCGCTGGGTTCCTCGGGCTCCGTGGGCTCCTCGGTCTCCTCCGGCTCCTCGGTCTCCTCGGTCTCCTCCGGCTCCTCCGGCTCCTCGGACGGGGTCGGGGTCGGGCTGGGCACCGACTCGGAATTCACCTTGTTGGTGATCGGCTCGGCCTTGGGGAAGTTCTCCTTCTTCTCCCCCTCCAGCGCGCCCCGCATGTACTCGGTCCACACCTCGGTGGGCAACTGGCCACCGGCGATGGCGTCCTTGCCACCCACGCCGTACATCGACAGCGGCGTTCCGTCGTCCGGGTCGGAGCGGAACATCGTGACCGAGGTGGACAGTTGCGGGGTGTACCCCACCCACCAGGCCGATTCGTTGTCGTCGGTGGTGCCGGTCTTGCCGGCCGCGGGGCGGCCCAGCTTCCTGGCCTCGGCACCGGAGCCCTGCGGGCCCTCGATGACGTTCTGCAGCACGTCGGTCACGTTGTTCGCCACCTGAGCGTCCATCGCCGTCACCCGCTTGGGCTTCTCGAAGCCCTCCAGGTCGTTGCCCTCCTTGGTCACCTTGGTGACGACGTAGGGCTCCACCTGGGTGCCGGAGGCGGCGAAGGTGGCGTACGCGTCAGCCATCCGGATCGCGCTCGGTGTCGAGGTGCCCAGCGCGAAGGAGGGGTTGAGGTTCTTGTCGATGCTCTCCTCCAGGACACCCGTCCTGATCGCGGTGTCCCGGACGACGTCCATCCCGACGTCCATGCCCAGTTGCACGAACGGGGTGTTGGCGGAGACCTCCATCGCCTTGCGCAGCGTGAGGGGGCCCCAGTCCATGTCGTTCATGTTGACCTGGCGGAACGGCTCGTTCTCGCTGTCCAGGTAGTCCGAGCCGTCCTGCTTCTTGATGACGATCTTGTTGTCGCCGTCGTACTTGCTCAGCGGGGAGATGCCCTGGCCTTCGCTGCGGTAGGTGCCGTGCTCCATCGCGGCGGCCAGCACGAAGGGCTTCCAGGTCGAACCGACCGGCACGCCGGAGGTGTTGGCGTTGTTGTTGAAGTGCCCCTGGTCGAAGCCCTCGCCGCCGTAGATCGCGACGATCTCCCCGGTGCCCGGGCGGACCGAGGCGGAGCCGAACTGGACGAAGTTGTCCACCTCGCGCTTCTCCGGGTCGAGGTTCGCCTTGCGCACTTTCTCGACCGCGGCCTCCATCTTCTCGACCTTGTCCTCCTCCAGGGTCGTGTGAATCTGGTAGCCACCCCGGTCGAACTGCTGCTTGTCCAGGGAGGTCTTGCGCAGGACCTCGTTCCGGGCAAGCGAGACCAGGTAGCCGGTCTGGCCGGTCTTGCTGGTCTGGTCGCTGCGGTCGGCCGGCATCGGGAACTCCTTGTACGTGTCCCGCTCGGACTGCGGCATCATCCCGACCTCGACCTGCCGGTCGAGCACCCAGGACCAGCGCTCCTCCGCGCGCTTCCGGTTCTCCTTGGGGGAACTGTTCGGCCCCTCGCCGCCGGCCGGGTCGTAGAGGTCCGCGCCCTTGAGGACGGTGGTGAGCAGCGCGCACTCGTCCGGGTCCAGCTCCTCGGCGTCCTTGCCGTAGTACGCCTGGGCGGCGGCCTGGATGCCGTAGGCACCCCGCCCGTAATAGCTGGTGTTCAGGTAGCCCTGCAGGATCGCGGGCTTGTCCATCTTGGAACCGACCTTGATCGAGATGAACAGTTCCTTGGCCTTGCGCGTGATCGTCTGATCCTGCGAGAGGTAAGTGTTCTTCACGTACTGCTGGGTGATCGTCGAACCACCCTGGGTCTCCCTCCCCATGGCCATGTTGACCACGGCACGGCCGATGCCCATCGGGTCGATGCCGCTGTCCTCGCGGAAGCTCTCGTTCTCGGCCGCGATGACCGCGTCCTGCATGGCCTTCGGGATCTTGCCGATGTCCACGTTCTGCCGGTTGGTCTGGCCGTCCTTGGCCATCACCGAACCGTCTTTCCAGTAGTAGACGTTGTTCTGCGCCTTGGCCGCGTCGTGCTCGTTCGGCACCTCGACCCACGCGTAGGCGACACCGGCGAGACCGAGCATCATGCCGAAGAAGGCGACGCACAGGCCGGTGACCTGCTTCCAGGACGGCATCCAGCGACGGAAGCCCTGCTTGCCCCCGCGCGGGTAGTCGATCATCCGCTTCTTGCCGGGCGGTTCCGCACGGCGCCCGCGGCCGCCCGGCGGCGGACCCTCGTCTCCGTGTCCCCCGGTGCCGTAGCCGCCGCGGCCCCTGTCGCCGCCTCCGGCGCCGCCTCCGGCGCCCTCGGCCGCGCCCGGCGATCCACTGCCGGCCGCGCGACGCCGACCGGAGCGCTGGGCCGCTCGTCGGGCCTCCGCCCGACCCCCGGGTGGCGACCCGGACGGCATGTCGTAGGAACTCGTGGCGCCTTCCGGCGGCGCGGCGCGACGGCCGGTGGCCGGCGGCTGCGCCGCACGGCGACCGCGCGACGGCGTCTGCTTGCGACGGTGCTCGCTCATGGGAACAGCTACTCCTCGGTCAGGCACCCACGCCTGAAGGCGGCAGTGTACTTCCGGTCCCCCGATGTGCGCCCTGTTCGCACATGAGAGCGCACTGCATCCAGGACACTGACGCCTACGAGCGCCACATGGTTCCCGGTGGTCTTCTGCACACACGACAGACTACGCAGTTCCGAAACCTCCCCTGACAGACATTCACGAGAAAGCAGGCAAGTTGACCACGGCGATTTCCAGATGTGAGCCCGTTCACTCCATCGCCCCGCGGGCCGCCTCTTGCCCGCGGGGGATCCGCGTTCTATCGTCTGGATGTATCGATTCGATACATCGTCTCGACACAACGGACGGATCGGCAGCGCGTCCCGGCAGAAGGAAGGGGTGAGGAACGCCATGAGCAGACGTTCCGGAATCCTGGAGTTCGCCGTTCTCGGGCTGCTGAGAGAAGCCCCCATGCACGGGTACGAGCTGCGCAAACGGCTCAACACCTCGCTGGGGGTCTTCCGCGCGTTCAGCTACGGCTCGCTCTACCCCTGCCTCAAGGGGCTGGTTCAGCAGGGGTGGATTGCCGAGGAACAGAGCGGATCGAGCGAGGAGACCCTCGCCCCGCTGTCCGGCCGCCGAGCGCGCATCGTCTACCGGCTGACCGCGGACGGCAAGGAGCACTTCGAGGAGCTGCTCGACCGCACCGGGCCGGAGTCCTGGGAGGACGAGCACTTCGGCGTCCGGTTCGCGTTCTTCGGTCAGACCTCGCGCGACGTACGGATGCGGGTGCTGGAGGGACGACGCAGTCGGCTGGAGGAACGGCTGGACAAGATGCGTGCCTCCCTCGCCCGCACCCGCGAACGACTGGACGACTACACCCTCGAACTTCAGCGCCACGGCATGGAATCCGTGGAGCGGGAGGTCCGCTGGCTCAACGAGCTCATCGAGAGCGAGCGGGCCGGACAGGACCGGCGCGTGGCCCGCGAGGAGCAGGACACCGCGGACCGTGCACCGGAACCACGTCACCAGCAAGATCAGGACGGTCGGCCCCGGGATTCCTCCCGGCCGGATCCGTCCGATGAGACCACCTGAGGAATCCGCGCTTGCGGGCCTCTTCGAGAACACAGGGAGCAACCGGAATGGGTTCGGTTCGCGTAGCCATCGTCGGCGTGGGCAACTGCGCCGCCTCGCTGGTGCAGGGCGTCGAGTACTACAAGGACGCTGACCCGGACAGCCGGGTCCCGGGTCTGATGCACGTGCAGTTCGGCGACTACCACATCTCGGACATCGAGTTCGTGGCCGCCTTCGACGTCGACACCAAGAAGGTCGGCCTCGATCTCGCGGACGCCATCGGCGCCAGCGAGAACAACACCATCAAGATCTGCGATGTGCCGAACACCGGAGTGTCGGTCCAGCGCGGTCACACCTACGACGGTCTGGGCAAGTACTACCGCGAGACCATCGAGGAGTCGCCCGACGCTCCGGTCGACATGGTGAAGGCGCTCAAGGACACCCAGGCCGATGTCCTCGTCTGCTACCTCCCGGTGGGTTCCCAGACTGCGGTGGAGTTCTACGCGCAGGTCGCGATCGACGCGGGGGTCGCCTTCGTCAACGCGCTACCGGTCTTCATCGCCGGCACCAAGGAGTGGGCGGACAAGTTCACCGAGGCCGGGGTCCCGATCGTCGGTGACGACATCAAGTCCCAGGTGGGCGCGACCATCACGCACCGGGTGATGGCGAAGCTGTTCGAGGACCGCGGTGTCATCCTGGACCGCACCATGCAGCTGAACGTCGGCGGCAACATGGACTTCAAGAACATGCTGGAGCGGGACCGGCTGGAGTCCAAGAAGATCTCCAAGACGCAGGCGGTCACCTCGCAGATCCGCGACCGTGACATGGGCGCCGACAACGTGCACATCGGCCCGTCCGACTACGTGGCCTGGCTCGACGACCGCAAGTGGGCCTACGTCCGCCTGGAGGGCCGCGCGTTCGGCGACGTGCCGCTGAACCTGGAGTACAAACTGGAGGTGTGGGACTCCCCCAACTCCGCGGGTGTCATCATCGACGCCCTCCGCGCGGCCAAGATCGCCAAGGACCGGGGCATCGGGGGCCCGATCCTCTCGGCGTCCTCGTACTTCATGAAGTCCCCGCCGGTGCAGTACTTCGACGACGAGGCGCACCTCAACGTCGAGAAGTTCATCCGCGGCGAGCTGGACGGCTGAGTCGGCAAGCTCAGCGGAGGGGGTCGTGTTTCACGTGAAACACGACCCCCTCCGCTGGGACCGTGGCCGGCCCGAGTCAGCCGACCCGAGCCCGGAGCCGCGGCTGGTCGGGCTCAGCGGTCGAGCATCCGGTCGACCTGGGTGGTGGTGTGCCTCAGTTGCGCCACCAGTTCGTCCCCCACCTGAGGCTCCGGGGCCTCCTCGGGCACGAAGAGGATGGAGACCTGCATGTGCGGCGGCTCCGCAAACCACCGCTGCTTGCCGCCCCACATGAACGGCGACAGGTTCCGGTTGACGGTCGCCAGCCCGGCTCGCGCCACCCCCTTGGCCCGGGACGTCATCCCGTGCAGCGCCTTGGGCGCCTCCAGACCGACGCCGTGCGAAGTGCCGCCCGCCACGACGGCCAGCCAGCCGTCGCCGGCCACCTTCTGCTGGCGATAGCCGAAACGGTCTCCCCGCTCCACGCGGGTCACGTCCAGCACGGCACCGCGGTACTCGGTGGCCTTGTGGTCACCGAGCCAGAGGTGCGTCCCGATGCGCGCCCGGAAGCGGGTCTGCGGAAACTGCTGCTGCAACCGTGCGAACTCGTCCGCCTGGAGATGGCTGACGAACATGGTGTCCAGCGGCAGCCGCGCCGCGCGCAGCCGGTCCATCCATGCGATGACCTCGTCCACCGCGTCCGAACCGTCCGTGCGGTCCAACGGCAGGTGGATCGCGAAGCCCTCCAGACGCACGTCGGCGATCGCCGCCGGCAACCGCCGAAGGTCCTCCTCGGTGACACCGTGCCGCTTCATGCTGCTCATCACCTCAATGACCACACGAGCTCCCACGAGGGCCTCCACCCCGTCCACCGAGGAGACCGAGCGAATCGCCCGGTCCGGCAGCGGCACCGGCTCCTCGCCCCGGCGGAAAGGCGTCAGCACCAGGAGGTCGCCACTGAAGTAGTCCTTCATCCGGGCTGCTTCGTACGTCGTCCCCACAGCCACGATGTCGGAGTCGAAGCGGGTGACCTCCTCGGCCAGGCGCTGGTGACCGAAGCCGTACCCGTTGCCCTTGCAGACCGGGACGAGACCGGGAAATTGCTTGATCACCGACTGCTGGTGCGCCCGCCAGCGATCGGTGTCGACGTAGAGGGAGAGCGCCATGGCCGGTTGGGAACCTTTCTCGTGGTGCGGGCCCGAAGGGGGCAGTTCATGTCAGGGAAGGTAGTGGCAGGAGCGGCATTCCCGTGCCGCAACCGCCGTACCGGACCAGGAGGGGCCGGGCCCCGGGAGCAGCGCCGGAGTCGGGCGTGACAGGACGCGGAGCCCCGTGGCCGGAGCACCCCGTCGGCCCGCTCAGCGACGGGACATATACATGTCGAGCGCCTTGTGGAGCAGTTTGTTCAGCGGGAAGTCCCACTCGCCGATGTACTCGGCGGCCTCGCCCCCAGTACCCACCTTGAACTGGATCAGGCCGAACAGATGGTCGCTGTCGTCCAGCGAGTCCGAGATGCCCCGGAGGTCGTACACGCTCGCGCCGAGCGCGTAGGCGTCCTGGAGCATCCGCCACTGCATGGCGTTCGACGGCCGCACCTCGCGCTTGTGGTTCGCCGAGGCGCCGTAGGAGTACCAGACGTGGCCACCGACGATCAACATCGTCGCCGCCGCGACCGCCTCGCCCTCGTGGCGGGCGAAGTACAACCGCATCCGGTTGGGGTCCTCGGCGTTCAGCGCTTTCCACATCCGCTCGAAGTAACCCTGCGGACGCGGACGGAAGTGGTCGCGCTCAGCCGTGATCTCGTACAGGCGCTGCCACTCGGCCAGGTCGTCGTAGCCGCCCTGCACGACCTCGACCCCCGCCTTCTCGGCCTTCTTGATGTTGCGCCGCCAGAGCTGGTTGAACCCCTTGTGGACCTCGTCCAGCGACCGGCCCTCCAGTGGCACCTGGAAGACGAAGCGGGGCTGGACGTCGCCGAAACCGGCCCCGCCGTCCTCGCCCTGCTGCCATCCCATCCGGCGCAGCCGGTCGGCGACCTCAAAGGCCCGGGGCTCGATGACGCTGGCCTCCACGTCGCGGAGACGCTTCACCTCCGGATCCTGGATGCCCTTCTTGATCGCGGCAGCGTTCCAGCGCCGGATGACGACCGGCGGGCCCATCTTCACCGAGAACGCGCCCTGCGCCTTCACGTGCGCGAGCATCGGGCGCAGCCAGTCCTCCAGATTCGGCGAGTGCCAGTTGATGACCGGGCCCTCGGGCAGGTAGGCCAGGTACCGCTTGACCTTCGGGAGCTGCCGGTAGAGAACCAGCCCGGCTCCGACGATCTCCCCGCTGGCGTCGTCGAACCAGCCGAGGTTCTCCGATCGCCACTCGGCCTTCACGTCCGACCACGCCGGCACCTGGCAGTGGCTCGCCGACGGCAGGCTCTGGATATACGCCAGATGCTGCTCGCGGCTGATGGTCCTCAGGGTCAGGCTCATGCGGGGCGCTCCTCCGGCGTACTTCGCAAGGGTCTGCGCGAAGCCTACTGGGCCGTCGGGCCACCCCCGGTGGCGCCGTACCCCGGTGACCCGCCGCACCTGCCGGGCCGGACGGACGCAACGCTGTTCCGGCCCGCCGATCCCGCCCGGGGCGGAGTCCGCTCGCGGCGGAGGCGCTCGACGGGTCCGAGCGGTCAGCCGATCAGTCCGCCGAAGAGGCCGCCCCGGGCCATGCCGAGGTAGAAACCGATCCCCGCCGCGCCCAGACCGACCACGAGCAGGAAGCGCTCCGCCGTCGTCTCGGAGATCATCTGGCCCCACAGTCCGGCGGCGAGGCCGAGCAGCCCGGTCCAGGAGGCCACCAGATGGAGGCCGGGGAAGAAACCGCAGACCAGAGCCGCCAGCCCCAGCAGCACGGCGGCACCAGCGAGGCCGTTCTGCAACGGATGGGCCCGCCCGTCCGTGTTGAGCAGGGAGAGCAAGCCGTCCTGCCGGGCGGTTCGTACGGTCCGTGCCATGGAGCACCTCCTGTCGGAGGCGGCGCGAGGGCGCCGCCACTCACACCCGATGTGTCCAGATTGCGCCGTTTCACGGCTGGATTTCAAGCGGAAGGGTCAGTACGGGTAGTCTGTACGGTCTGCACCGGTGTCTGTCCTGCCCCTGACCGGCGAAGCCGACCGATTGTCAGTGGTGACGGATACCGTTGTTCACGCATCACAACCCTCCTGCCACGGATCGACCGTGGCCGCTGAGTCCAAAGGAGGTGGGTTCCACATGCGTCATTACGAGGTCATGGTCATCCTCGACCCCGATGTCGAGGAGCGCGCTGTCTCCCCGCTGATCGAGAACTTCCTCGCTGTTGTCCGTGAGGGCAAGGGCAAGGTCGAGAAGGTCGACACCTGGGGCCGCCGTCGCCTCTCCTACGAGATCAACAAGAAGCCCGAGGGCATCTACTCGGTCATCGACCTGCAGGCGGAGCCTGCGGTCGTCAAGGAGCTCGACCGCCAGATGAACCTGAACGAGTCGGTCCTCCGGACCAAGGTCCTCCGTCCTTCCACCCACTGAGCCGCACCGGTTCGGCAGTGAAGGACCCGAGTAGCAGCACCACCGCGCACCAGCACACCCGCCGAGAGGTACACCCATGGCAGGCGAGACCGTCATCACGGTAGTCGGCAATCTGGTCGACGACCCCGAGCTGCGCTTCACCCCCTCCGGTGCGGCGGTCGCGAAGTTCCGCGTCGCGTCCACTCCCCGTATGTTCGACCGGCAGACCAACGAGTGGAAGGACGGCGAGAGCCTGTTCCTGACCTGCTCGGTCTGGCGCCAGGCTGCGGAGAACGTCGCCGAGTCCCTCACCCGGGGAACCCGCGTCGTCGTGCAGGGCCGCCTCAAGCAGCGGTCGTACGAGGACCGCGAGGGCATCAAGCGCACGGTCTACGAGCTGGACGTCGACGAGGTCGGCGCCAGCCTGCGCAACGCCACGGCCAAGGTCACCAAGACCACCGGTCGCGGCGGCGGCCAGCAGGGTGGTGGCAACTGGGGCGGCGGCTCCAGCGGCGGCCAGCAGGGCGGTGGCGGTGCTCCCGCAGCCGACCCGTGGGCCACCGGCGCTCCCGCCGGTGGCGGCGGCCAGCAGGGTGGTGGCGGCTGGGGCGGAAGCTCCGGCGGCGCCGGCGGCTACTCGGACGAGCCGCCCTTCTGAGGGACGCGCTCGGCACACACTTGATCACGTCAACGGAGAGAGACAATGGCGAAGCCGCCTGCTCGCAAGCCCAAGAAGAAGGTTTGCGTGTTCTGCAAGGAGAAGATCTCCTATGTGGACTACAAGGACACGAACCTCCTGCGGAAGTTCATTTCCGACCGCGGGAAGATCCGTGCCCGCCGGGTCACCGGCAACTGCACCCAGCACCAGCGGGACGTCGCCACGGCCGTGAAGAACAGCCGCGAGGTCGCCCTGCTGCCCTACACGTCCACCGCGCGATAAGGGAGGGGTGACCGAACCATGAAGATCATCCTGACCAATGAGGTCTCCGGCCTCGGCATCGCCGGCGACGTCGTCGAGGTCCGTGACGGGTACGCCCGCAACTACCTGCTGCCCCGCGGTTTCGCGATCCGCTGGACCAAGGGCGGCGAGAAGGACGTGGCGCAGATCCGCCGCGGCCGCAAGATCCGTGAGATCGCGACCATCGAGCAGGCCAACGACATCAAGGGCCAGCTCGAAGGCACCAAGGTGCGGCTCAAGGTCCGCGCCGGAGAAGGCGGCCGGCTCTTCGGCTCCGTCACCCCCGCCGACATCGCCGGTGCGGTGAAGTCGGCCGGTGGTCCGGACGTGGACAAGCGCCGCATCGAGCTCGGCAAGCCGATCAAGTCCCTCGGCGCGCACGAGGTCTCGGTCCGGCTGCACTCCGAGGTCACCGCCAAGGTCGGCATCGAGGTCCAGCCGGGCGGCTGAGCCCCACCGCCTGCCGCGGCACGGCACACACGGCAGGGGCCGCATCCCGCCCGGGGTGCGGCCCCTGCTGCTGCCTCCCCCGGGCACGTCACTCACGGGCCCGCTCCCGCCCGCTCCGGGCGCCGCATCCGCTTGCGCCCGGGCGACCGCGCGACGGCTCCGGGCGCGGTTCAGCCGCGCACCACGCCGGTCACGATCCACCGGCCGGAGGCCGCCCGCCACCAGAGCGTGGCCAGACGCGCGCTCATCATCACCCCGGCGATCGTCAGCCAGAGCGCCGTCAGGCCGCCGCCCAGTGCCGGCACCGCCAGTGCGGCGGGCGCGAAAACGGCCAGTACCGCCAGCATGGCCCAGGCCAGGTACCGACCGTCCCCTGCGCCCATCAGCACCCCGTCGAGGACGAAGACCACTCCGGCGATCGGCTGGGTCACCGCGACCACCAGCAGTGCGGAGAACAGCCGCTCGTGCACGGCGGGGTCGCTGGAGAAGAGCGGCAGGACCAGCGGTCGCGAGGCGACCAGGCCCAGGCCCAGCACCACCCCCGAGGCCACTCCCCACTGCACCATCCGTCGGCAGGCCGCCCTGGCGCCCGCTTCGTCACCGGCGCCCAGATAGCGGCCGATGATGGCCTGCCCGGCGATGGCGATCGCGTCCAGGGCGAAGGCCAGCAGCGACCAGAGGGTCAGGGTGATCTGGTGGGCGGCGATCTCCGCGTCGCCCAGCCGGGCCGCGACGGCGGTGGCGATCAGCAGCACGGCGCGCAGCGACAGGGTGCGGATCAGCAGCGGCGCCCCGGCCTGTGCGCAGGCGCGGATGCCCGCCGCGTCCGGCCGCAGCGTGGCACCGTGCCGCCGGGCCCCGCGCACCACGACCACCAGGTAGACCCCTGCCATGCCGCACTGGGCGAGGACCGTGCCGAGCGCGGAGCCGGCGATGCCCAGGCCGAAGCCGTAGACCAGGACCACGTTCAGGGCGGCGTTCGCGGTGAACCCCCCGACGGCCACGTACAGCGGGGTCCTGGTGTCCTGCAGGCCCCGCAGCACCCCGGTCGCGGCGAGGACGACGAGCATGGCCGGGATGCCGAGTGCGCTGATGCGCAGATACGTCACCGCGTGGGGCGCCGCCGTCGCGGAGGTGCCGAAGGCGTCGATCAGCGGCGGGGCCAGCGGCAGCACCACCGCGACGACGCCGGCGCCGAGCAGCAGGGCGAGCCAGATGCCGTCCATGCCCTGCCGGATCGCGCCGGCCAGGTCTCCGGCACCGGTCCGGCGGGCCACCGCCGCGGTGGTCGCGTAGGCGAGGAAGACGAAGATGTTGACGCCAGTGGTCAGCAGCGCCGCGGCCACGCCCAGTCCGGCGAGCTGCGGGGTGCCGAGATGCCCGACGATGGCGCTGTCGGCCAGGAGGAACAGCGGCTCGGCCACCAGGGCGCCGAAGGCGGGCAGCGCGAGCGCGATGATCTCCCGGTCGCGGGCACGCACGGCAGCTCGGGGGGAGGGAGGAGGTGCCGAGCTCATGCGTCGATCAAAACATCCACAAGTAAGAATCACAATGCTCAAGTGACCATTACAACAGTGCGGTCCACACCCGTTCGCCGGGCCGTTGTCCCCAGATGTGGCCGTCTTGAGCAGGGTTTTTCTCCTGCACAGCCGGTGGATGATAGATCAGCAGGTCAGCGCATGTACCAGCGACACGCCCAGCACTTCTCCACAGCTTCGTCCCCCGACTCGTACACAGGAAGAGGGGAGTTCTCCACAGGTTGGACCCTCTCACCCACAGGGACCTGTGGATAACCAGATTGGCTGATGCCCCTCCCGGCCATACCGTTGACCGTCGCACGCCTCCCGTTGGCCTCCGCTTCGCCGCGGACTCGACGCGCCGTAACCGGAGTCGGAGGCCTGATTCGTCAGCGCAGTGCCGTAAGAAAGAGGCACTGCGACACGCTACGGGAGGAGGAGGCGGGGTGACTCAGCCCGAGCATCTGGAGGACCCCTGGGCGGGGGAGGTCGCCGGACCCGTCGAGCGGCTCCCGATGTCCCGGCAGCGCCGCGGCGGAGACACCGGTGGCGACCAGCACGACCGCGGACCGGACGGGTTCTCCGGCAACGCCTTCGAGCGCGTGCCCCCGCAGGACCTGGACGCCGAGCAGTCGGTGCTGGGCGGCATGCTGCTCTCCAAGGACGCCATCGCCGACGTGGTCGAGGTCCTGCAGGGCCACGACTTCTACCGTCCCGCACACGAGACCATTTATCAGGCGGTTCTCGACCTCTACGCCAAGGGCGAGCCCGCCGACCCCATCACCGTCTCCGCCGAACTCACCCGCCGCGGCGAGATCGCCAAGGTCGGTGGCAACGGCTACCTGCACTCGCTCGTGCAGACGGTCCCCACCGCCGCAAACGCCGAGTACTACGCGGAGATCGTCCATGAGCGGGCGGTGCTGCGCCGACTCGTCGAGGCGGGCACCCGGATCACCCAGATGGGATACGCCGCGGACGGCGACGTCGACGAGATCGTCAACTCCGCCCAGGCCGAGATCTACGCCGTCACCGAGCAGCGCACCTCGGAGGACTACCTCCCGCTGAGCGAGATCATGGAGGGCGCGCTCGACGAGATCGAGGCGATCGGCTCCCGGAGCGGCCAGATGTCGGGGGTGCCGACGGGCTTCACCGACCTGGACTCCCTCACGAACGGGCTGCACCCGGGGCAGATGATCGTCATCGCCGCGCGCCCCGCGATGGGCAAGTCGACACTCGCACTGGACTTCGCTCGGGCGTGCTCGATCAAGAACAACCTGCCCAGCGTGATCTTCTCGCTGGAGATGGGCCGCAACGAGATCGCGATGCGTCTGCTCTCCGCCGAGGCCAGGGTCGCCCTGCACCACATGCGGTCGGGCAGCATGACCGACGAGGACTGGAACCGGTTGGCCCGGCAGATGCCACAGGTCACCGAGGCGCCGCTGTATATCGACGACTCGCCCAACCTGTCCATGATGGAGATCCGGGCCAAGTGCCGGCGGCTCAAGCAGCGCAGCGACCTGAACCTGGTGATCATCGACTACCTGCAACTGATGCAGTCGGGCGGCTCCCGACGTCCCGAGTCGCGGCAGCAGGAGGTCTCCGACATGTCCCGGAACCTCAAGCTCCTGGCCAAGGAGCTGGAGGTGCCCGTGATCGCGCTCTCGCAGTTGAACCGTGGCCCGGAACAGCGCACCGACAAGAAGCCCATGGTCTCCGATCTGCGCGAGTCCGGCTCGATCGAGCAGGACGCGGACATGGTCATCCTGCTGCACCGCGAGGACGCCTACGAGAAGGAGTCACCGCGCGCGGGCGAGGCGGACATGATCGTCGCCAAGCATCGGAACGGCCCCACTGCCACCATCACCGTCGCCTTCCAGGGACACTACTCGCGCTTCGTCGACATGGCCCAGACCTGACGCTCGTCCGAGAACGCCAGAACCCCGTTTGGCACGCTGCCCCGGCCCCCCAACCGTGAGAGAACCGGAAACACCCAGGTCACGCCAACGGACAGCCGGTGAGGCCGTCGAATAATCCCGTGCCGTGCCACCGGTGGACGCGCAGACTCGCCCCATGGCGGGTATGAGGGCGTTCCAGGATGCGGTCACCATTTGGGCCACAGGGGGTCTCGACGGGCCAGCAGCACGGGATCTGGCGGAACGCCTGGGAGTAAGGACCGCGGTGCTCCTGGAAGGGCTGAGCGATCTCGCGGCCGTCAAGGCGCTGGCCGCTCGGCGTGGCCGGGACCTTGCCGCCGAGGAAGTGTGTGTCGTGTCGATGGGTGGGGCGATGAACGTCGGCCGCTATGCCGGGCTCCTCGGGGCCGCCCGGCCTCGGTCTGCGCCTGACAGGATGGTGCGACGAGGGTGAAAAGGGGTTCTGTGAGCGCGGTCTGACGCGGTCACAGGCACCGCTCCAGGACATCTACGGAGGCACCGCAGATCTGGAGGACGAACTCATCCGCATGCTCGGCACGGCAGGAGCCAAGGTGATCTTCCGCGCTGAGGGTGACTTCCGTGCCTGGCAGTCCTTCCAGCGTCAGCCCGCACAGCACGGCCGGCCCCGGCATCAGCAGGTGCGGCGCTTCCTCGGCACGAAGAAGCGCCGCAAGATCCGCTACGGCCGCCTCCTTGTCGAGGTTCTCACACCGGACCGGACACCACCCCCACGCGACGGCCTCCTCGCGAGCCTGTGAGGGCGTGGACGGCCGCTTCGAACGTGCTCGACAGCGGGCGAGCGCGGACGTTGATCAGTTGACCGGGTGGCACCGGCTGGGCAGGCTCCAGCACGAGCCGCCTGCCTCTACCGGGAGACCTACGGGTGACTGCTCGCCTGCACGCGCTCTGTTTCGATGCACACAACCCTCTCCGTCTTGCGCGCTTCTGGGCGGACTTTCCCCGCGAGGAGACAGCCGAGGACTCCTCCGACGACATCACGCTGCTGGGACCGCCTGAGCTGCGCCTCCGTGTGCGTCAGGGGAGGGACCTCGGCGTTCGCCAGGGCTGCCGGCCCGGTTCCGCGCCGCTATGGTGAACCCATGGCGGCGATCAGAGAGTTCCAGGTCACCTTCGACTGCGCCGAGCCCGAGCGCGTGGCCCGTTTCTGGTGCGAGGTGCTGGGTTACGCCCTTCCGCCGCCACCGCCGGGTTTTGCCACATGGGACGTTTTCGCTCGCTCGCTGCCGCCCGAGAAGCAGGGTTCGGCGTTCGCCTGCGTTGATCCCTCCGGGACGGGTCCGCGACTGTTCTTCCAACGGGTTCCCGAAGGCAAGGTCGCCAAGAACCGGCTCCATCTCGACGTGCGGGTCGGCAGCGGGCTGGTGGGTGAGGAGCGGCTGGCCGCGCTGGAGGCCGAATGCGCACGCCTGATCGCGCTCGGCGCCACACGTGTGCGGCTGCTGACCGCCGATGGCGACAACGAGTCGTGCCTCGTGATGCAGGACGTCGAGGGCAACGAGTTCTGTCTCGACTGAACAGGCCTCTCGACCCGGTCCTGCACCGGTCTTTTCCGGCATCGCCCACCCACAGCCGCTGCGAGCCCGCAGCCCTCGCCTGCTCCGTCGACCGCTCCCGGCTCTTCTGCGGCACGAGCCTCGGACCGCCTTCCCGCGCAAGTCGCGTCCCCCCGCGAGGTCACACGTTACCGCCGGTGCTCGGCAGCGCGACAGCCGTTGACCAACGCGAGCGGAGGGGCGCCGTTGCGCTGCTGCCTGCGGCGCAGCAGCGCGGAGGAACGGCTCGTCCTCCTCTCCTATGCCCCGCTGCGCCGGTGGGCCGTCAAGACACGAGCCGAGCCGGGTCCGTACGAGGAGTACGGGACGATCTTCGTCCACGCCGCGGAGTGCGGTGACCCGGCCGCTGTCGAGGGATACCCGGTGGAGTTGCACGGGGCCCGCCGGATGTTGCGTGCGTACGATGCCCGAGGGCACATTCGGAACAGCTCTGCGAAGTCGACAGGATCGCGCGGGAGGTGCTCGCCGAGCCCGCCGTTGCCGTGGTGCAGCATCGTGCGGTGGAGTTCGGGTGCTTCCTGGCTGACATCCGGAGGGGCTGACGGCGGCGCGCCCCGTGGCGGTCGGCCGTTCGGCGGGTGCCGAGGGCGACCTGCTCGACCGTGCGGAGCCCGGCGTCCGAGGTAAGGCAGGATGACAGCATGAGCAGCCCCCGTGACGAGAACCCCGTTCCGCCCACCGTCCGGGACGAGATCGCCGCCAGGGGCAGCGAGGTGATCGGTGGGCCGCTCGGGACACGGGCCGCGACGGGCGGTACGTGGTGGTCTCCGGTACGCGTCGTCGTCCTGGTGGCGCTGGGCATGTTCGCCCTGGGGATGGTGCAGAAGCTCCCCTGCTACAACGGCGCTTGGTTCTTCGGGCAGGGCAGTCAGTACATCCATGCCTGCTACTCGGACATCCCTCACCTCTACACCGGGCGCGGGTTCGCCGACGGCCTGATCCCCTACTTCGACAACATCAGCGTCCAGTCCGGCGGCATGGAGTACCTCGAGTACCCCGTACTGACCGGGCTCTTCATGCAGGTGGCCGCCTGGCTCGCACCGGGGTCCGACGACATGGTCCGGGAGCAGCAGCTCTACTGGCTGGCCAATGCGGGGATGCTGATGGCCTGTGCCGCGGTGATCGTCGTCTGCGTCGCCCGCACGCATCACCGACGCCCCTGGGACGCGCTGCCGCTAGCCTTGGCACCGGCGTTCGCACTGACCGCGACCATCAACTGGGACCTTCTCGCCATCGCCCTGACCGCAGCGGCGATGCTGATGTGGGCGCGCAGCCGACCTTTGACTTTCGGACTGCTGCTGGGCCTGGCCACCGCTGCCAAGCTCTATCCGCTGCTGCTCCTCGGACCGCTGCTCGTCCTCTGCTGGCGCGCCGGACTCTGGCGGGAGTTCCGCTCCGCGCTGGGCGGCGCCCTCGCCTCCTGGCTCGTGGTGAATCTCCCGGTCATGGTGCTGGCCCCCGACGGCTGGGCCAAGTTCTACACTTTCAGCCAGGAACGACCGGTGGACTTCGGGTCCTTCTGGCTGATCATCTCGCAACGCAGCGGCAGCCCGATGGACGAGGCCAACAGCTACGCCACCCTGCTGATGCTGCTCGGTTGCGCCGCCATCGCCGCGCTCGCCCTCGCAGCCCCCCGGCGCCCCCGCTTCGCACAGTTGGCCTTCCTGGTAGTTGCGCTCTTCATCCTCACCAACAAGGTCTACTCGCCGCAGTACGTTCTGTGGTTGGTGCCGCTGGCCGCGCTGGCACGCCCTCGGTGGCGCGACTTCCTGATCTGGCAGGCCTGCGAGGTCGCCTACTACCTGGGCATCTGGATGTACCTCGCTTACACCAGCAGCGGCGACGAGAATCGCGGATTGCCTCCCGAGGGATACCAACTGGCCATCGCAGTCCACCTCGTCGGCACCGGCTATCTCTGCTTCATGGTCGTCCGTGACGCGCTGCACCCGGAGCACGACCCGGTGCGCGGCGACGGCTCGGACGACCCGAGCGGTGGCCCCCTGGACCGCGCACCCGACGTCTTCACCCTCAGCCAGCAGACCCGCCCCTATCAGGACGCCACGATCCACGAGGAAACGTCGCCCCCCGTGCGCTGGGGTTCGTCCACCGGCTGATGTTTCACGTGAAACATGACAGCAAGGAGGAGCGACCGACTCTCCAGGAGGAAGGAAACCCCCGTGGCGCAGGCCGCACTGTGGCAGGACGGGCGCGTCCTGCTGCGCTACCCGAACTTCCGCCGCCTGCTGAGCGTGCGGCTGCTCTCCCAGCTCGCCGACGGTGTTTGCCAGGTGGCGCTCGCCACCTACGTGGTCTTCTCACCGCAGAGCGAAGCCACACCCGGTGCCATCGCGGCCGCCATGGCCGTCTTGCTCCTCCCGTACTCCCTTCTCGGCCCCTTCGTCGGAGTACTGCTCGACCGCTGGCGCCGACGGCAGGTCCTGCTCTACGGGAACCTGCTACGCACCGTGCTCGCCTCCAGTACGGCTGTGCTGATACTGAGCGGGGTGCCCGACGCCTTCTTCTATCTCTCGGCCCTGTCGGTGACAGCGGTGAACAGGTTCATCCTGGCAGGCCTGTCGGCCTCGCTTCCTCGGGTGGTCGACAGCGAGCGCCTGGTGATGGCGAACTCGGTCTCGCCCACTGCGGGGACTCTTGCGGCCACCCTCGGTGGTGGGGCGGCGCTGGGACTGCGCGGGCTTCTCCCCGTCGGCTTCGCCGACGCAGGAGTGGTCCTGGCCGCCGCGTCCCTCTACCTGCTGAGCGGGCTCGCCGCGCTCGGCATGGCCCGGGACCTGCTCGGCCCCGAACCGTCTCGCGTCCAACCTCGGGTCCTCGCTGCGATCGCCGGCACGGTTCGAGGTCTGGCCGCTGGATTGGGCCACCTGGGGGAGCGCCGACGTGCCGCCGGATCCTTGGCAGCTATGGCCCTGATGCGCTTCTGCTACGGCGCCTTGACCGTCATGCTGCTCATGCTGTGCCGATACGCGTGGTCGGCAGAGGAGGCCGCAGCGGGTGCCACGCTGCTCGGTCTCGCCGTAGGAGTGTCCGGGCTGGGCTTCTTCGTGGCGGCGGTACTGACGCCGTGGGCCACGCGTCGCTTCGGGCGATTGGGCTGGATGACGCGGTGCGCCACGACAGCCGCCGTACTCGTCCCGCTCCTCGTCCTCTCCTTCACGCCGGTGCCCACACTGGCAGCGGCCTTCGTGGTGGGAGTGGCGACACAGGGAGCCAAGATCGCCACCGACACCGTGGTTCAGTCCTCGGTGGACGACGCCTTTAGAGGCCGGGTGTTCGCTCTCTACGACATGCTGTTCAACGTCGCCTTTGTGGGCGCCGCAGCGCTGGCGGCTCTCGTGCTCCCGGTCGACGGCCGTTCGGAGCCCTTGGTCCTCGGAGTGGCCGCGCTCTATGCCCTTATTGCTGCCACTATCCGGATATTCCGGCGCCCCGAGTGTCACACAAAAGCCACAACTCGACTCTGACCTGGGGCTTCACTGGCCTTTATCGCTACCTTATGGAGGTCACATCGAACGTGATGACCCATTCCGGTCATCTCGCCAAGGGGGAAAACCATGTCCACTCCGCCGCCCCAGGGGCAGAACCCGCACGATCAGCAGCCCCCGTCGGGGAACCCGTACGGACAGCAGTCCGGCAGCCCCCACGGCCAGCAGCAGGGCCAGCCCGGCCCGCCGCCCGGTCAGGGCGCCACTCCTTTCGGTCTACCCGGCACGCCTCCGGTCGGCGGGATGCACGATGGCTCTCCGGGAGTCCCGGCGTCGCAGGGCAGCAAGGCGAAGAAGCTGCTGCGTTTCGGTATTCCGGTGATGGTGCTCGCCATCGCCCTGGGTTCCTACCTCTTCGGCGGCAGTGACGCGGAGAAGGTGAACGCCGGCGACTGCATCGCAGTGGAGGGCTTCAGCGAGGTCGAGGTGAAGCAGGTGGACTGCGGCAGCTCGGACGCCACCCACAAGGTACTGAAGAAGGTCGAGGACGACACCTCGCAGGCAGCATGCGAGGGAGTCGAAGGCCTGAGCGAGCAGATCTACACCAAGGAGAGCAGCAAGGACTTCTCCCTCTGCCTCTCCCGGGTCTGAATCCCTTCGCCCCTGAGACAGAGGGACGAGCGAGGGGCGGTGTTCTGCGGTGTTTCACGTGAAACACCGCAGAACACCGCCCCTCGTGAGCGTGGCCCCGCGAGACGCGGAGTCCGCGCCCTCGCCACCACGTGCGAAGCCCCCGACCACTCCCGGGCGGCCGCAAGCGACCTCAGTCCCGCTGAGCACTCCACCAGGTGCGCAGCGCCTCGACGGCTTCCTCACGCCCCATCGGACCGTGCTCCAGCCGCTGCTCCAGGAGATGGCGGTACGCCTGGCCGATCTCGGGCCCCGGTCCGATCCCCAGGATCTCCATGATCTCGTTACCGTCGAGGTCCGGCCGGATGGCGTCCAGTTCCTCCTGCTCCTGCAGTCGAGCGATCCGCTCCTCCAGACCGTCATAGGCACCGGAGAGGGCTTTGGCCTTCCGTCTGTTCCGGGTGGTGCAGTCCGAGCGGGTGAGTTTGTGCAGCCGCTCCAGCAGGGGTCCGGCGTCACGCACGTACCGGCGAACCGCTGAGTCCGTCCACTCGCCCGCACCGTAGCCATGGAACCGCAGATGCAGCTCCACGAGTCGCGAGACATCCCTGATGAGCTCGTTGGAGTACTTGAGCGCCGCCATGCGCTTCTTCGTCATCTTCGCTCCCACCACCTCGTGATGGTGGAAGGAGACCCGGCCGTCCTTCTCGAACCGCCGTGTGTTCGGCTTGCCGATGTCGTGGAGCAGCGCCGCGAGCCGGAGGGTCAGGTCGGGCCCTTCCTCCTCCAGGTCGATGGCCTGCTCCAGGACGATCAGCGAGTGCTCGTAGACGTCCTTGTGCCGGTGGTGCTCGTCCCGCTCCAGCCGCAGCGCGGGAATCTCCGGCAGGACCCGCGCCGCCAGTCCGGTCTCGACCATGATCTGCAGGCCCTTGCGGGGGGCCCCGGAGATGAGCAACTTGTTGAACTCGTCGCGGACCCGTTCGGCGGACACGATGTCGATCCGCTCAGCCATGGCCTCGACTGCGGCCAGAATCGCCGGATCGACCTCGAAGTCGAGCTGAGCGGCGAAGCGTGCCGCCCGCATCATCCGAAGCGGGTCGTCCGAGAACGAGGCTTCCGGGGTGCCCGGCGTCCGCAGCCGCCGGGCGGCCAGGTCCTCCAGCCCACCGTGCGGATCGACGAAGGTCTTGCCGGGCAGAGCCACCGCCATCGCGTTCACGGTGAAATCGCGCCGGACCAGATCCTCCTCGATCGAGTCGCCGTAGGAGACCTCCGGCTTCCGGGAGGAACGCTCGTAGGATTCCGACCGATACGTAGTGATCTCGATCTGGTAGTCCTGCTCCTCGCCCTCGGCTCCGCCCGTCTTCCGGCAGCCGACGGTTCCGAAGGCGATGCCGACCTCCCACACCGCGTCCGCCCACGACCGGACGATCTTCAACACCTCTTCTGGGCGCGCGTTGGTGGTGAAATCCAGATCGTTGCCGAGACGCCCGAGCAATGCGTCGCGCACCGACCCCCCGACCAGGGCCAGCAGGAAGCCCTCGGCCTCGAAACGTCGGGCAAGGTCGTCGGCTACCGGCGACACCCTGAGCAGCTCGCTCACTGCGCGGCGCTGCGCCACGCTGAGCTCGGGGGAGGACTGCTGGGCACGGGGGTCAGTGTTGGCGTTCGGCACAACAGAAGAGGGTACGTGCCGTCGCACCGACGGACGGACGGATGTCGGCGATCCGGACGCCCGGGGGAAGAAAGATCGCCCAGCACGCCCGCGGGAGGCCCTCCGCGGCACCTGCGCAGTCCGCGGCTCGTTAGCATCATGGGTGCGGTACGACCACCAGGGCGACGGAAGACAGGACGGACCAGCACGTGGCCGAAGCGGCAGAGATGCAGGAGAAACCGACCGCGCCTGCCGCACGGCGGTGGCCGCGATGGTTCGGTGCCGCGATGGCGAGCGCCTCCCTGTTGCTGGGCCTCCTTCCCCCTGCCCCCGCCCTCGCGGCCACAAACCAGCGGAACGCCACCGCAACCGGTGGCACGGTGGCCGGCGGCGCTCCCGCGGCCGACGACGTGGGCCCGGCCCGGATCGCCCTCACGGGGTTCACCCCCATGATTCCGGACGAGGGCGACACCCTGACGGTCTCCGGCACCGTCACCAACACCGGCAAGACTCCGCTCACTGCCGTGGAGGCCGGCCTGCACACCGGACCGCGGCTGAAGACCCGAAGCTCCATCGAGCAGGCGGCCGGACGTAAGGGCTTCGACGACAGCCTGGACGGCTCTCCCGTCACCGCAGGGGCTGGCAGCACCGAGATCGAGGACATCCCGGCCGGTACCTCCCGCTCCTTCACCATGGAGCTCCCGGTCGAGGAGCTCGACCTCGGCGCCGACGGCGTCTACCAGCTCGGAGTCGCCGTGCGTGGTCGGACGCACAGCGCCCCCTACGACCACACCCTGGGCATCGCCCGCACGTTCCTGCCGTGGCAGACAGAGACGGCCGCGGAGCGCACCCGGATCAGCTACCTCTGGCCGCTTATCTCGGACTCCCACCTGACGGCGCGTACCGAATCCGACGAGTTGCAGACACCCATCTTCCGCAACGACGACCTGGCCGCGGAGATCGCTCCCGGCGGCAGGCTGCGGCAGCTGGTCTCGCTGGGCAGCGAGCTGCCGGTGAGCTGGGTGATCGACCCGGACCTGCTCGCCTCCGTCGACGCCATGGCGGGGGCGTACCTGGTGCAGACCGAGGACGGCCCCGTCCCCGGAACGGGGCAGGAGAACGCCAAGCGGCTACTGCGGGACCTCCAGCAGGCGGTCGAGGACGCGGAGGTCATCGCGCTGCCCTTCGGCGACCCGGACCTCGCCTCCCTGGCGCACCGTGGCCGGAGCGTGTCCGGATCGCTCAGCTACCTCGGGCCGGCCACCGAAGTGGCCACGAAGACCGTCGAGATGGTCCTGAACACCACTCCGAACACCGACTTCGCCTGGCCGGTGGAGGGCGCCGTCGACCCCTCGATCGTCTCGGTGGCCACCAGCGCCGGGGCCCGCAAGGTGATCGTCCGCAGCGACAGTCTGCGCGAGTCCCGCGATCTCCCGCACACCCCCAACGCGGCGCGCCCGATCGGCGGCGGCACCACGGCGCTGTCCGCCGACGCCGCGCTCTCCACCCTCTTCGAGGGCGACATGAGCCATGCCGACGCGTCCGTGGCCGCCGGTCAGCAGTTCCTCGCCCAGACGCTCTCCGTCACCGAGCAGGATCCCTCGGAGCAGCGCAGCATCGTGATCGCCCCGCAGCGCCGACCCAGCGGCAGCCAGGCCGCGACCATGGCCGCCGCAGTTCGCACGTTGGAGGAGAACTCCCGCTGGACGGAGTTCGTCGACCTGGCGGAAGCAGCGAAGGCCACCCCGGACCCCTCCGCCAACCGCAAGGTACCCGGCCCCGGCGCCTACCCCGACCGGTTGCGCGACGAGGAACTCGGCACCGAGACCTTCGAGGACATCAGGCACACCCAGAGCACCCTGGAGAGCTTCCAGGTCATCCTCAGCGAAGACGACCGGGTAGTGACCCCCTTCGGCAACGCGATCCGCCGGGAGCTGTCCACCGCCTGGCGCGGCCGGCCGGAGGCTGCCGAGGAATACCGGGATTCCGTGCAGGACCACCTGGTCGGGCTCACCGAAGGGGTAAGCCTGGTGGAGAAGTCCCCGATGACGCTCTCCGGCCGCAGCGCCACCATCCCGGTGACCGTGCAGAACAACCTGGTGCAGAAGGTCGACGGGTTGGAACTGCGCCTCACCTCCGGGCGGCGGATCGGCCTGGAGATCAAGGAGGACAGCAGGCAGGTGATCGTCGAGGGCGGGCACAGCCAGTCTGTGAAGTTCGACACCACAGCCAACGCCAACGGCCGGACCTGGGTCGAGGCCCAGTTGTACACCGCCGACGGCAAGCGTTACGGCGAGCCGATGCAGTTCTACGTGGACGTCACGGAGATCACCTCCACCGTCCTGCTGGTGATCGCGGGCGGCATGCTGCTGGTCGTGCTGGCCGGGGTCAGGATGTACACCCAGCGAAAGCGCCGCGAACCGCAGGCCGACCCGGACACCCCGCTGGACGAGGACGCGGAAGCGTCGGGAGCAGACGGGCCCGAGGAGCCGGACGGACCGCACGCGGAGGCCGCCGCGGGCAACGAGTCGGGCAGCGCCCGGCCCTCGGGAGACGGCGCTTCCGGCGCGGCCGTGCCGAAGGACTCCCGTGACACCGGTCCGGAAAGCGGGGACTCCTCGGGCCCGGGTGAGAAAGTGGACTGTTGAGCGAGCTGTCGGGCCGAGAGTCGGCCGCGGACGATGAGGTGGGGTACCGAGTGAACGTGCCGTACGACCGCGAGGGCGGTCAGGGCCAGGATCCCTATGTGCAGGACGCGTACGCGAACGACCCCTACGGGGAACGCGACCTGACGGCGCAGGATCCGGTGAGCGAGGCCCGGCGGGACCGGACGGAACATCCCCCGCCGCCGCCCCCGCCAGCCCCGGAGACGCTCTACCAGCAGCCTCCGCCGCTGCGGCACGCCCCCGACCCGCAACGCTGGGCGCCGCCCCCCGCCCCCGAACCGGACGGCCCGTCACGGCACCTCCCCTACCGCGACGACCCGTCGACCGTGCAGTTCACGGGTGTGGACGAGCTCATCACCCGGGCCCCTGACGACGACGGCGACGGTTCTGTGCCCCGCCGCCGCCCCGACGACGCGTTCCAGCACCTCTTCCAGGACCAGCAGCGGGCCCCACGGGGCCCGCAGTCCCCTCCGGGGCCCCCTCCCGCCTCTCCGCCGCCAGCCGCTCCCGAGGCCGCCGAGCCGCGCCCCCAGCCGGCGACGGCACCCCCCGGCAAGCCGGGCAACCGCGCCACGAGCCTGCTCAGGTCCAGCGCCGTCATGGCCGCCGGCACTCTGGTCTCCAGGATCACCGGCTTCGTGCGCACCCTGGTCATCACCGCGGCCCTCGGCGCCGCCCTGCTCGGTGACGCCTACACGGTCGCCTACACACTGCCCACGATGATCTACATGCTCTCGATCGGCGGCGGCCTCAACTCCGTCTTCGTGCCGCAGTTGGTCCGGGCGATGAAGGACGACGACGACGGTGGCGTGGCCTATGCCAACCGCCTGCTCACCCTGGTGATGGTGATCCTCGCCGGGCTGGTGACGCTCACCGTGGTAGCGGCACCGCTCCTGGTCAGGATGCTGTCGGTGGAGATCGCCGGCAACCCGGAGGCGAACAACGTCGCGGTCACCTTCGCCCGCTACTGCCTGCCCACCATCTTCTTCATGGGCGTCCACGTGGTGATGGGGCAGATCCTGAACGCCCGCGGCCGGTTCGGCGCGATGATGTGGACCCCGGTCCTCAACAACGTCGTCATCATCTTCACCTTCAGCATGTTCATCTGGGTGTACGGCACCTACCGCGACTCCGAGATCGGCGTGCAGACCATCACTCCCGAGGGGGTCCAGCTCCTCGGCATCGGCACCCTGCTGGGGCTGACGGTCCAGTCGCTGGCGATGATCCCCTACCTCAACCGTGCGGGCTTCTCGTTCCGGCCCCGGTTCGACTGGCGCGGGCACGGACTCGGCAAGGCGGCCAAGCTCGCCAAGTGGACGATCCTGTTCGTACTCGCCAACCAGGCCGGCCTGATCGTCGTCACCCAGCTCGCCACGGCGGCCGGCGCGGACGCTGCTGCCGACGGCTTCGCGGGGGCGGGCATCCTCGGCTACAACAACGCCCTTCTCATCTGGCAGATGCCACAGGCCATCATCACCGTCTCGGTGATGGCCGCGCTGCTGCCCCGGCTCTCCCGTGCCGCGCACGAGGGAGACAACGGCGCCGTCCGTGACGACCTCTCACACGGTCTGCGCACCTCCGCCGTTGCCATCGTGCCCATCTCCTTCGGCTTCCTCGCCCTGGGCGTCCCGATGTGCCTGGTGCTCTACGCGTCGAACGGGCCGGTCACGGCCGGTTCCATGGGCTACATCCTGATGGCGTTCGGCCTCGGGCTGATTCCCTATTCCGTGCAGTACGTGGTGCTGCGGGCCTTCTACGCCTTCGAGGACACCCGAACCCCGTTTTACAACACTGTTGTGGTGGCACTCGGCAATGCGACCGGTGCGGTGCTCTGTTACCTGCTGCTGCCCAGCCGATGGGCGGTCGCCGGGATGGCGGCTTCGTACGGTCTGGCGTACTCGGTGGGCGTGGTCATCGCCTGGCGCCGGCTGAGCAGCAAGCTGTCGGGCGACCTGGACGGTGCCCGGATCGCTCGGACGTACGCCAGGCTGTCACTCGCCAGCCTCCCTGCCGCCCTGGTCGCCGGGGCCACGGCCTACGCTTCCGTACAGGCGTTGGGCAACGGACTGCTCGGTGGAGCGGTGGCGGTGGTCGGTGGTTCGTTGCTGCTGGGTGTGGTGTTCGTGCTCGGGGCCAAGCGGATGCGCATTCAGGAGCTCACCTCGATGGCCGGGATGGTAAGAGCAAAGCTCGGCCGCTGACGCAACCGCCGGCCGCTGCCGTGTGTCGTGCACAGTGCGAGCCGCGGGGCACAATTGACGTCGGCGGTGGTGGGTTGTCCGGTGATCGACGGTCATCGGGCGAGGGCAACGGATGGGGAGGCAGGAGCGACGGTGGCGGAACAGAGCACGGCTGCCGTCGAGGTGGCGGACTCGAGCGGCGAGGCGAACGGCGGGGCACCGCCGATGGCAGCGGGCGCAGACGGGGCCACGTCCGACGGCAGGCCATCCCGGCAGAGCAGCGCGGCACCCGAATTGCACAGCGGCCACAAACTCGCCAGACGCTACCGTCTGGAGGAGTGCGTCACCCGGCTGGATGGGTTCAGCAGTTGGCGTGCGATGGACGAGAAGCTGCGGCGCGCGGTCGGAGTCCATCTCCTGCCGGCCGACCACACCCGCGCCCGGCCGGTCCTCGCAGCGGCCCGGTCGGCGGCGCTCCTCGGTGACCCTCGCTTCGTCCAGGTGCTGGATGCCGTGGAGGAGAACGACCTCGTCTACGTCGTCCACGAGTGGTTGCCGGATGCCACCCCGCTGAGCCGGATGCTGTCCGCCGGCCCGCTTCCGCCCCATGAGGCCTACCTACTGGTCAGCCAGCTCTCGCAGGCCATGGCGGCGGCACATCGGGAGGGGCTCGCCCATCTGCGGCTGACCCCGGGAGCCGTGCTGCGCACCGGCTCCGGCCAGTACCGGATCCGCGGTCTCGCGGTGAACGCCGCTCTGCGCGGCATCTCCTCCGAGACACCGCAGCAGGCCGACACCGAGGCCATCGGAGCGCTGCTCTACGCCGCGCTCACCCAGCGGTGGCCGTACGAGGAGGCCGCCTACGGGCTCACCGGGGTGGCAGGTCTCTCGGGCGGTACCCTCATGCCGCCCGACCAGGTGCGGGCCGGAGTCCACCGCGGGCTCTCCGAACTCGCGATGCGGGCTCTGGGCAGTCAGGGCGCCACGAGCGGAAGCGCTCCCTGCGCCACACCGGACACGCTCGCCAAAGCCGTCACCGAGCTGCCACGCATCCGCCCCCCGGAGCCTGAGTTCCCGGCCGCGCCCTATCGGCCCGCGGGCTACCCGCAGGGCTGCTACCCGGCCGACGCGGTGACGGCGACCCCACCCACCTCGCCCGCCGACACTCCGTCGGCTCCGCCGGCCCTACCCGGTCGTACCGGCAAGGCGCTCAAGTGGGGGGTCGCCGCGCTGCTGATGGCGGCGCTCGGGCTCGGAAGCTGGCAGGTCGCCGACGCGCTGATGAACGACGACTCGGGCCGGGAGTCGAGCGAGCAGATCGGCGAGGAGGACGGGTCCGGGTCCGGCGAGGATTCCTCTTCGAAGAGCAAGGACGAGGCGGCGAAACCGGTCACGATCGAGGGCAGCCAGGAGTTCTCGGCCGACGGCACACCTCAGAACCCCGACGAGGTCACAGCCACCCATGACGGGGACGGCAGCACCCACTGGCGTACGAAGAGCTACCGGGAGGGGCCGGTGCTCGCCCCTTACAAGCCCGGTGTGGGTATCGCCTACGACCTGGGCGAGGCTCGGAACCTCTCCTCAGCGGATATCAATCTCCGTTACCCGGGGGAGAGCACCGAGATTTCCCTGTACGCGATGCCCGAATTCAACGCGCAGGGCTCCGTCGACGGACTGGAGAAAATCGGGTCCGTGAAGACGTCTTCACGGGAAGCGAATATCGACCTCACAGATTCGGCAGGATCTCGCTACGTCCTGGTGTGGATCACAGCAGTTCCCTACTCGCCGAAGGACGGCTACAGCGGCGCAGGCTACAAGCAAGCAGTCGCCGAAGTCGCCTTCAAGGGGTGAAGCCGACGAGCCCGAGCGGCGGAGGACACCGGTCGGCCACCCGTCAGCGGGACGCGACGGCCGATTACCGGTTCCCGGGAAATAGCCGCTCGGGCCGGGCATTCCCCTGTGGAGTGGTCTGTTTCTTCTGCTGCGGCCGACTCGGAATGCCGCTGTAGTACACTCGCCGCAATGCGCGGAGCCAGCACGTCATCCGGCGGGGCGGAGGGCCGGGAGTCATGAATGACGAGGACGGCGGCCGCCTTTCACCGGATCCGAACGACGCCGAGCTGCTCAGCCGGCACGTGTCGGGGGACCCGGATGCCTTCGGTGAGATCGTCCGTCGTCATCGTGACCGGCTCTGGGCCGTGGCGCTCCGCACGCTGGGAGACCGCGAAGAGGCCGCTGACGCCGTCCAGGACGCGCTGGTATCCGCCTACCGTGCGGCTCACACCTTCCGTGGCCAATCCGCGGTCACCACATGGTTGCACCGCATCACGGTCAACGCTTGCATCGATCGTGCCCGTAAGGCAGCTTCACGGCGGACCTCCCCCACGGACGACACTCAACGCCTTGAGGAGCTCCTGGAGCCGGAGGAGTCCGCAGCTGCCCCTGCCGAGCGCCACGACCTGCACCGGCAACTGATCGCTGCGCTGGACGAGCTGCCCACCGACCAACGTGCCGCCCTGGTCCTGGTGGACATGCAGGGCTATCCGGTGGCCGAGGCCGCACGGATACTGGACACGCCGGTCGGCACGGTCAAGAGCCGCTGTGCGCGAGGCCGGGCGCGGCTTCTCCCTCTTCTGAGACACCTGCATCCCGAGGGTAGGTCAGGTCACGACAGGGGAAGGAACCGGAGGCAGGGGGCGTCCGTCCCACCGTCGCAAGACATTGAAGGAACCGACGCAGTCAAGGGCGGAGGTGGACCCGCATGACCGCTTCTTCTGCCATGCCCGGTACCGACGAGCACCCCGAAGTCGCCGAGATCTCTGCCCTCACCGAGGGGCTGCTCGCACCTGACCGCTCGGCCGCAGTGCGGGCGCACCTGACCGACTGCGTCCTCTGCTACGAGGTCCGTATCTCTCTGGAGGAGATCCGAGGCGCCCTGGGGACGCTTCCCGGCCCGTCCAAGATGCCGGAGGACGTCAGCAGCCGCATCGACGCGGCCCTGGCCGCGGAGGCGCTGCTGGAGGCGACGGGCTCTCCCAGCGCACACGCATCGGCGAGCACGACAGCTCGGGCGGTGACACACAGACACGCCTCCGCGCCCACGTCGCCCCCTCCTCGCGGTAGCGGTCATGTTTCACGTGAAACCCGCCGGCCCGGCGGCCCCTCGACGCCGAGCGGGCCGGGCAGGCCGTCCGGTCCACGGGTTCGGCATCGACGCTCGCTGCTGGCGGTCTCCGGGACGCTTGCTCTCGTGGCTCTCGGAGTGGTCCTCCTCCCGAGCATGCTCGGTGGCTCCGAGGAAACGGCCGAGAGTTCCGGCGCCTCCGAGTCCGGCTCGTCGTCGACCCGTGGCGGCCTCTCTCCGGACGGTCTGGAGGCCCAGGTGCGAAGCCTACTCGCCGAGGCCGGCGATCCCACGGCCGAGGGGACCTTCGAAGTCCCGGTCGATTCGCCGGAAGTCGAAGCACAGGACCGCTCCGAGGCACCGCTGGCCGGGAAGGACCGCGGCATCTCCACAGACGTGCCGCTCTGCATCAGGGCGGGGATCGAACGGCGCGACCCCCCGCTAGCCGCCACTGCCAAGACCTACGAGGGAGCGACGGCCTACCTCGTCGTGCTCCCGCATGCTGCGGGCAACGGTGAACGGGTGGACGTCTACGTGGTGGACGCCGATTGCGTCGACTCCTCGCCCAGCGATCCGGGACAAATTCTGCTCATGCGCACCTACGAGCGCTGACAACCGGACCCGCTCTGCGTGGTCGCTGGCTCGGCTGAACGATGTTCTCGGTCAGTCGTTCTCCTGTTGCCGCCGAGCCACCCCGTCGACCCGTTTCACGGGGAATGCCTGGCCCGTAGGATCCGTTGGAAGGGGTGAACGCCTACTCCAGCATCGGAAACCGTCGGCAGACAAGGAAGACACCCGTGAGCGACGTGCGCAATGTGATCATCATCGGTTCCGGGCCAGCAGGTTACACTGCTGCGCTCTACACCGCCCGTGCCTCGCTGGACCCGCTGGTCTTCGAGGGCTCGGTCACGGCCGGCGGCGCGCTGATGAACACCACCGAGGTGGAGAACTACCCCGGATTCCGCGAAGGGATCATGGGACCGGACCTGATGGATCAGATGCGGGCCCAGTCCGAGCGCTTCGGTGCGGAGCTCATTCCCGATGATGTGGCGGCGGTCGACCTCGAAGGTGAGATCAAGAGCGTCACCGACTCCACCGGTACCGTCTACCGGGCGCGCACCGTCATCGTCACCACCGGTTCCCAGCACCGCACTCTCGGGCTCCCTCACGAGAGCGAGCTCTCCGGTCGCGGCGTGTCCTACTGCGCCACCTGCGACGGCTTCTTCTTCCGGGACCAGGACATCGCCGTCATCGGCGGTGGCGACACTGCCATGGAAGAAGCGACTTTCCTCTCCCGGTTCGCCAAGTCCGTCACGGTAATCCACCGGCGCGGCACACTCCGGGCTTCCAAGGCCATGCAGGAACGGGCGTTCGCCGACCCCAAGATCTCCTTCGCCTGGAACAGCGAGGTCACCGAGATCCACCCCGAGAACAGCAAGCTCGGCGGACTCACCCTCACGGACACCACCACCGACGCGACCCGCCGGCTGGACGTGACCGGACTGTTCGTCGCCATCGGACACGACCCGCGCACCGAGCTCTTCCGCGATGTGCTCGCCCTGGATGAGGAGGGATACCTCACTGTCGACCACCCCTCCACCCGTACGAACGTCCCCGGCGTCTTCGCGGCCGGCGATGTCGTCGACCACACCTACCGCCAGGCGATCACCGCTGCCGGCACCGGGTGCGCCGCCGCTCTGGATGCGGAGCGCCACCTCGCCTCTCTGACCCGGCACCCGGAGAGCGCTACCGCTGAGCCGGAGATGACCACCACCGCAGCCACTGTCTGACGCGGAGAATCGGGCTGATGCAGACCGCCTCGCCCCCACTGTTCCATTTCCGCCCCATCCCTACAGAGGAGTAACCCATGACCACCGTGACCGCCACCGACGCTGACTTCGACAGCGTGGTCCTGAAGAGCGACAAGCCCGTCCTGGTGGACTTCTGGGCGGCCTGGTGCGGCCCATGCCGTCAGATCGCACCGTCGCTGGAAGCCATCTCAGACGAGCAGGCCGAGAAGATCACTGTCGTCAAACTCAACATCGATGAGAACCCGGCCATCGCTGCCAAATACGGCATCATGTCGATCCCGACGATGAACGTCTACCAGGGCGGCGAGGTCGTGAAGACGATTGTCGGCGCGAAGCCCAAGGGAGCCATCGAGCGCGAGCTGGCCGAGTTCATCAGCTGAGTGCGCTGTGGTTTCACGTGAAACGGGCCGCCCCTCGGGCGGCCCGTTTCACGTTGCCCGGTCCGCTCTTCTTGTCTCGACAGGGCTCCCGTTCCCACACGCCTACAACGGGCGGAGCACGGGGTCCTTGTGCACAGCGCCGAGGAACTGTCCCAGCGCCCGTTCCATGTCTTCCTTCCAGGACACCACCGTCCTCAGCTCCAGACGCAACCGGGGATGCCGTGGGTGCGGTCGTACGGTCTTGAAGCCAACGCTGAGCAGATGCTGGGCGGGCAGCACGCAGGCCGGCTGGTCCCAGCGGACCTCGGCGAACGCCTCGACTGCTTTGAAGCCCCGGCCCAGTAGGTCTTTGGCCACGGTCTGCACCAGCACGCGTCCGAGCCCCTGTCCCTGTGACATGGGCAGTAGTCGTGCCGTGATCAACTGCACCGCGTCCGGGGACACCGGGCTGGTCGGAAACGCCAGCGAACCCGGCACGTACGCCGGCGGCGCGTACAGCACATACCCGACGGGCTCCTCATCCAGATAGAGGATCCGTCCGCAGGAACCCCACTCAAGCAGCACTGCTGAGATCCATGCCTGCTTCTCCCGCCCCGCGCGGCCGGTCTGCACAGCAGTCCTCGCCCTGACCGGGTCGAGTTCCCAGAAAACGCACTCACGGCACTGCTGGGGAAGATCGGAAAGGTTGTCCAAGGTGAGGGAGACAAGCTGGCGCCCCATGGAACCATCGTATCCATGGGGCGTCAGCCGTGGGGGAGTCCTGGACGCTAGTCGGTGCCCGGCGCGTCCTCAGATGCCGGTCCCCCTCCTGGTTCCTCTTCGCTGAGTCGCTGCTCAAGCACCCGGCCCTCGCCAGGCGCGAGCTGTCCCAGAATCCGTTCCAGATCGTCTATCGAGGCGAACTCCACGACGATCTTCCCCTTCTTCTGCCCCAGGTCCACCTTCACTCTGGTCTCGAAACGGTCCGACAGCCGGCCGGCCAGGTCGTCGAGTGCGGGTGATACCCGCTTGCCCGCTCGTGGCCCCTTGACCTTGCCTGGCGGGGTCTCAGTCCTACGCAGCGTGAGGATCTCCTCCACCGCCCGGACCGACAGACCCTCCGCGACGATGCGGTGCGCCAGGTGGTCCTGCTCCTCCGGCTCGTCCACCGACAGCAGCGCCCGAGCATGCCCGGCGGAGAGGACACCGGCCGCCACCCGCCGCTGCACCGCGCCGGAAAGGCGGAGCAGCCGCAATGTGTTCGAGACCTGCGGACGCGAGCGTCCGATCCGGTCGGCCAACTGGTCGTGCGTGCAGTTGAAGTCCTTCAACAACTGGTCGTACGCGGCCGCTTCTTCCAGGGGATTCAGTTGCGCCCGGTGCAGGTTCTCCAGCAGCGCGTCGAGCAGGAGCTTGTCGTCGTCCGTCGCCCGGATGATCGCCGGAATGGCTTCCAGGCCGGCATCCCGACAGGCGCGCCAACGACGTTCGCCCATGATGAGCTCGTAGCGCCCCGGCTCGAGTTGCCGCACCACCACGGGTTGCAGCAGCCCGACCTCTCGGATCGAGGTGACCAACTCGGCCAGCGCATCCTCGTCGAAGACCTCACGGGGCTGCCGCGGGTTCGCGGTGACCGAGTCGATCGGAATCTCGGCGAAGTGCGCTCCGGCAACCGCTGCCATGTCCCCCCGGCCGTCCGCTCCCGGCGCCGGCACCCACTCCTCGTCCACCGAGGCGCCCCCCGCAGGCTCGGCGGCTGTGCTCGCCGCGTCCCGAGCTGGGGCCTCGTCCTCGATTGCGGGCTTCAGCAGCGGGGCGACTCTCGCGCCTGCGGTACCTCGTCCCGAGGTGAGAAGGGGCACAGCGGAAGGGGATACCGAGGCTGTCTCGCCGCCCCCCACCCCGGAGCTCTCCTCGGAGGAGCCCGGCGCCGCCGGGATCAGCGCCCCGAGTCCTCGGCCCAGGCCCCTACGTCGTTCACTCACTGCGTCCCCTCCACCATGCTGTGCTGATCCTGTGAAACGCCGACGCCTCGCAGCGCCATCTCCCGGGCGGCCTCCAAGTAGGAGAGTGCGCCGCTGGAACCGGGATCGTATGTCAGTACCGTCTGCCCGTAGCTGGGAGCTTCCGAGATGCGTACGGACCGCGGGATGTTCGTCCTCAGCACTTCCTTGCCGAAGTGCGTGCGGACCTCGTCGGCAACCTGGGACGCCAGCCGAGTCCGGCCGTCGTACATGGTCAGCAGGATCGTCGAGACGTGCAGCTCGGGGTTGAGGTGCCCCTTGACGAGCTCCACGTTCCTGAGCAACTGGCCGAGACCTTCCAGCGCGTAGTACTCGCACTGGATCGGAATGACCACCTCGGCCCCGGCCACCAGGGCGTTCACGGTCAGCAGGCCGAGAGATGGCGGGCAGTCGATCAGGATATAGTCCAGCGGCTGTTCATAGGCGCTGATCGCCCGCTGTAGTCGGCTCTCCCGAGCGACCAGGGACACCAACTCGATCTCCGCGCCGGCAAGATCGATGGTGGCGGGCGCACAGAAGAGCCCTTCCACATCCGGCACCGGCTGCACCACGTCCGAGAGCGGTTTGCTCTCCACCAGCACGTCGTAGATGGAAGGAATCTCGGAGTGGTGATCGATCCCCAGGGCCGTGGAGGCGTTGCCCTGCGGATCGAGGTCCACCACCAGCACGCGGGCGCCGTGCAGCGCCAGCGAGGCAGCCAGATTCACCGTGGTGGTGGTCTTGCCGACTCCACCCTTCTGGTTCGCGACCACCATCACCCGCGTCCGTTCGGGGCGTGGCAAGCCCTCGCCAGCCCGGTTCATGGCTTCGACGGCTTGCTGGGCGGCACGACCAATGGGCGTGTCATCCATGGGTGGTGGCGTCTCACGAGCCTCACGCGTTTCACGTGAAACATCCGCTACTTCAGAACGGGGGCCGGGGACCGGTTCAGCAATCGGTCCTGCGGTGTTGGCATCGGACCGCAACGGTTCACTCTCCTCGAATGGCTGCGCAGACTCAAAGCCTGCCATGCTTCCGGGGCGGCGAACCACTGAGCCCCGCCTACCTGTGGACGAATCCTCAGGTGTGGACAACTCCACAGAGCGGGTCTCACTCTTCGAGTTCTTGCGGTCGCACGACGCGGCTGCCGCGCGACCACGGCTGATGATTCCATGCAGCAGGGAGCGACGTTTCACGTGAAACACGATGCACCTGCTGAGCCGCACCCCGGGGACGACACTCCGCGATGCGCAGCTTTGCCGTTTTTATGGAGTAACGACAGCAGACCCGACACGAGACGACGACACTGGGCGGGGCCGGTGTCCTCACCCGCCCCGCCCAGTGGTGCACCTTCAGCGCCGCCTACGACCTCTCGTACGGTCCGCGCTCGCCGCCTTGGCCCGCTTCGCCGCGAACCTGACGCCGCCGGGACTCTCTCCTACCTCGGCACGGACCACGGTCGCTGCCGGCTCGACACGTCCGACACCGGCCTGGACGACCGAGGTGCTCCTCACTCCAAGCTTCTGCAGGGCCGCCCTGGCGGCTTGCAGCTCCGCCTCGGCCGTGTCCCCCTTCAGTGCCAGCATCTCCCCGTAAGGACGCAGGAGCGGCACACCCCAGCCGGCCAACCGATCCAGCGGCGCCACCGCACGCGCTGTGACCACATGGACGGGCGGCAAAGTACCCAGGACCTCCTCCGCTCGCCCGCGTACCACTGTCACGTGGTCGAGGCCGAGCAGGTCCACTGCTTCCTGGAGGAAGTTCGTCCGACGGAGCAGGGGCTCCAGCAGGGTGATCTTCAGGTCCGGCCGCACCAGGGCGAGCGGGATGCCGGGCAGCCCCGCGCCGGAACCGACATCGCAGACGGTGACTCCCTCGGGTACTACTTCGGAAAGGACAGCACAGTTCAGCACATGCCTGCCCCAGAGCCGCGGCACCTCACGCGGACCGATCAGACCACGCCGCACTCCGGCCTCGGCCAGAAGTTCGGCGTAGCGGATCGCATCCGGCAGGCGCTCTCCGAAGATCTCCTGTGCCACTTCCGGCGCGGGAGCCAACTCTTCCGCTGCGGCCGGATCACCATGATCGGCTGTCACGGCAGCACGACCACGCAGCGCTGCGGTTCCTCGCCCTCGGACTCGCTGCGCTGGCCGGCGGTCGCGACGGCGTCGTGGACGACCTTCCGCTCGAAGGGCGACATCGGCTGCAGCTTGACCGACTCACCGCTGCTCTTGGCATCCTCCGCAGCTTTGGCGCCCAGCTTCGAGAGCTCCTCGCGCTTCTGAGCACGGAAGCCCGCGATGTCCAGCATCAGGCGGCTACGGTCTCCGGTCTCCCGGTGCACCGCCAACCGGGTCAGCTCCTGCAGGGCCTCCAGGACCTCGCCATCCCGACCGACCAGCTTCTGCAGGTCTCTGGTGCCGGAGTCGCTCACGATGGAGACCGCCGCACGGTCGGCCTCGACGTCCATGTCGATATCCCCGTCCAGGTCGGCGATGTCGAGCAGTTCCTCAAGGTAGTCAGCCGCGATCTCACCTTCCTGCTCCAGGTGGGACAGGGTGTCGGTGCCCTCAGCGGCTTCGGTCGTGTCCGTCACTGATGGACTCCCTCTACTTCTTGGTCCTTGCGGACTGCGGCTTCTTCTTGCCCTGCTGTGCCTTCTTGCCCGGCTGGGGCTCGGCAGTTCCGTTCCCGGTCACGGCCTCGGAGGTAGGCCCCTGCTTGGACTGCTGGCCACCCTGACCGCTCTGCTTCGGCTTGGCGGGGCCGGGCTTGGTGGTCGAGGTCCGCGGCGGCTGCCCGGTCGGGTTCTGCCGCTTGGCCTTCGGCTGTCGCTTGGGCTGCACCCGATTGGCGCGTGCGGCCTCCACCGCCTGCTTCGCCTCGACCTCTTCGGGATCGTCCACCAGCTTGCCCTTGGCCCGGAGCCGATCCTGGCGCTGCTTGTAGGCGAGCGAACCGGGGGTCGGGTTGCGCTTGATGATGAACATCTGCTGGCCGAGGGTCCAGAGGTTCGTGGTCAGCCAGTAGATCAGGACACCGACGGGGAAGTTGATACCGAAGACGGCGAACATGATCGGGAAGACGTACATCAGCAGCTTCTGCTGCTGCATGAACGGGGTCTTGACTGTCAGGTCGACGTTCTTCGTCATCAGCTGGCGCTGTGTGTAGAACTGCGACAGCGACATCAGCACGATCATGATGACCGTGACGACCCGGACCTGGCCGAGCGAAGCGTCGGCGAGAGAAGCGACCTTCTCGGCCCCGTCCATGAACTTCGCCGCGATGGGTGCGCCGAAGATGTGGGCGTTACGGGCGCTCTCCACCTGCTCGGCGTCCAGCACGCCGACGGGCTTGTTCTGAGCGATCTTGTTCAGCACCTGGAAGAGCGCGATGAAGAAGGGCGACTGGGCCAGGATCGGAAGGCAGCTGGAGAGCGGGTTGGTCCCGGTCTCCTTGTACAGCTTCATCATCTCTTCGGACTGACGCTGCTTGTCGCTCTTGTAGCGCTCCTGGATCGCCTTCATCCGCGGCTGGAGCGCCTGCATGTTCCGGGTCGCCTTGATCTGCTTGACGAACAGCGGGATCAGGCAGATTCGGATCAGCACCACCAGGAAGACGATGGACAGACCCCACGCCCAACCGCTGTCCTCGTCGAAGACAAGGCTCAGCAGGCTGTGGAACTGGACGATGATCCAGGAAACAGCGTTGTACAGAGGACCGAGGATCGTGTCCACGAATCAGGCTCCTTGGGCGTTGGACTGGGTCCGATGCAGCCGGCGGCCACGCAGCCGCTGATGCCAGACCGGGTGCTTCCGGGCAGGAACATGGTCGACGCCACCTGGCGACCATGGATTGCAGCGCAGGATGCGCCAAGCGGTCAGGGCCGTGCCCTTCACCGCGCCGTGGCGGTCGACGGCCTGGTACCCGTAGTGCGAGCACGACGGGTAGTACCGGCACACCGGCCCGAGCAACGGGCTGATGGTCCACTGGTAGAGCTTGATCAACCACAACAGCGGGTACTTCACGGCGGCGACCCTCCAAGCAGCCGATGCAGCGCGGCATCGAGGTCGCGGGCCAGCTCGTGGTGGTCCGCCTCTCCCGCACCGGGCAGCGCGCGTATGACCACCAGGCTACCGGCGGGCAGCAGGGCCAGCCGATCGCGTACCAGATGCCGTAGACGCCGTTGCACACGGTTGCGGACCACCGCGTTTCCGATGGCCTTGCTCACGACGAAACCCGCGCGCGGCAGGGGAGGTGTCTCCCCTGCCGCGCGCGGGTCCCTGGCCGTGCGCAGATGGACGACGAGAAGCGGGCGTCCTGCCCGGCGTCCCCGCCGTACCGCGATCGCGAAGTCCTCGCGCCGCCTCAGCCGGTACTCGGTAGGCAGCACGTCATGGACCTGTGGTCAGGCTGCTCAGGCCGACAGACGGGCGCGGCCCTTGGTACGACGGCTCGCGACGATGGCGCGGCCGGCGCGGGTCCGCATGCGCAGCCGGAAGCCGTGGGTCTTCGCGCGGCGGCGGTTGTTCGGCTGGAAGGTGCGCTTGCTCACTCGGGGGCTCCAGGAATGCTTGCGTCTCTGACTGAGACTCGTGTGGGGCGTCGAATGGCTGTCACCGTGCGCCCACGAGAAGCTCGCAACGCCCGAGTGCACCGCTTTCTTGATCTCGCGTGGGTGACTCGGAGATCTTTGCCCATCGGAGGCAGGCGGCAGCAGCCATCGACAACTCGACCTGTTTACGGTACGCGCGGTTACGCCATCCGGTCAAACCGGTGCTCCCCGAGCGTCCCGGTACAGACCGGTCGCCGCACCGCACTGTACGGAACCGGCGCGCCGGCCGTCACGCGGGGTCGCAAGCCCCCTGACCCCCCACCCGGGTGCGGTGCGAACGGCGGTGGCGCACCGTCCTCGGCCGTACGTCCCGTCCGGAGCGGACGGAGCGGACGCCCGGCCGCGGACGTTCCGCCGTCCCGGCATGGCACATCTGTGCACACCCTGTGGACAACAACTTGAGGTGGTCGTCTCGCGGCGACTACCGTGGCCCGACTTCGATTCATTCCGTGCCGTCCCAAGACCGCACTTTCGTGAAATGTGTCCCACCAGCGAGTGAGAGAGCGTGCCCTGTGGCTGACGTACCTGCCGATCTTGCCGCAGTGTGGCCCCGGGTGCTGGACCAACTGCTCAGCGACGGGCAGGGAATCGAGGCCAAGGACCAGCGCTGGCTGCGTGACTGCCAGCCCCTGGTGCTGGTTTCGGGCACCGCTCTCCTCGGAGTGCCGAACGAGTACGCCAAGGGGGTGCTGGAGGGCCGACTCTCCCAGCACATCGGCGACGCGCTCAGCCGGGAGTGCCAGCAGCCCATCCGCCTGGCCGTCACGGTGACCGGTCCGGCTACCGAACCGGCACCGCAGCCCGCCGCACCGGGCGGGGACCCGCACGGCCCGGCTCCGCAGCAGCAACCGCCGCACCGCCAGCCGCCGCACCGGTACGAGGACCAGCGCTACGACGCCCGGCGTGAGGAGCAGCGGCACGAGGACGGACGCTACGACGGGCCCCGGCACGAGGATTCGCCGCGCTACGAGGACAAGCACTACGGCGACCGCTACGACGCACCGCGCGAGCAGCGCGAGCTGCCCTCCGCTCGGCCCGCCTACCCCGACTACCCGCACGCCCCCCAGCCGCACCACCGGCACCAGCAGGGCCATCCCGGCCCGCAGGGCTCGGGGTGGTCACGGCAGCCGGAGGGCGAGGCCTGGCCGCCGGCGCGGGAGCCCTACCCCCCGCAGGCCGGGTACGGCGGATACGACGGCTACGACGCGTACGACGGCCGGGGGCAGTCCGGCTACGACCGGCGACCGCCCCGGCAGCCGCCGTCCCCGCGGTTCGACGAGCCGCCGCAGCTCCCGGCACCCAGCGGAGCGCCCGGTCCGCTCGCCGCCCAGCCGGCCCCGGCCACCGGCCCCGGCGAACCCACGGCGCGGCTCAACCCGAAGTACCTCTTCGACACCTTCGTCATCGGCGCCTCCAACCGCTTCGCGCACGCCGCGGCGGTGGCGGTCGCCGAAGCACCGGCCAAGGCGTACAATCCGCTCTTCATCTACGGTGAATCTGGGCTCGGAAAGACGCACCTGCTGCACGCGATCGGGCACTACGCCCGCAGCCTCTACCCCGGCACCCGGGTGCGGTACGTCAGCTCGGAGGAGTTCACCAACGAGTTCATCAACTCCATCCGGGACGGCAAGGCGGACGCCTTCCGCAAGCGGTACCGGGACATGGACATCCTGCTGGTCGACGACATCCAGTTCCTCGCGAGCAAGGAGTCGACGCAGGAGGAGTTCTTCCACACCTTCAACACCCTGCACAACGCCAACAAGCAGATCGTGCTGTCCAGCGACCGGCCGCCCAAGCAACTGGTCACCCTGGAGGACCGGCTGCGCAACCGCTTCGAGTGGGGCCTGATCACCGACGTCCAGCCGCCCGAGCTGGAGACCAGGATCGCGATCCTGCGCAAGAAGGCCGTACAGGAGCAGCTCAACGCGCCGCCCGAGGTGCTGGAGTTCATCGCCTCGCGGATCTCCCGCAACATCCGCGAGCTGGAGGGCGCCCTGATCCGGGTCACCGCCTTCGCCAGCCTGAACCGCCAACCGGTCGACCTGGGACTGACCGAGATCGTGCTCAAGGACCTGATCCCCGGGGGAGAGGACGCCACCCCGGAGATCACCGCGCCCGCCATCATGGCCGCGACCGCCGACTACTTCGGACTCACCGTGGACGACCTCTGCGGATCCTCGCGCAGCCGGGTGCTGGTCACCGCCCGCCAGATCGCGATGTACCTCTGCCGGGAGCTCACCGATCTCTCGCTGCCGAAGATCGGCGGGCAGTTCGGCGGCCGCGACCACACGACGGTGATGCACGCGGACCGGAAGATCAGGGCCCTGATGGCCGAGCGGCGGTCCATCTACAACCAGGTCACCGAGCTGACCAACCGCATCAAGAACGCCTGAGCCGCCCCCGCACCCCCTCGGCCCCCACGCCGACTGTGCCACTCGCGCACCCGCGCCCGCCACAGTCGGTCATCGTCCTCGTCCTCGTCATCGTCCGCGGACGAGGCGAAGGGCGGGAGCCCCCGCAGGCCGCCACTCGTCGCCCCGACCCGACCCGACCCGACCGCGCGTCACGGCCGTGGGCCGGGCGTCGCCCGGCCCACGGCCGTGACTGCACCCGAGCGGCCCGCAGCGTGTCCCCGCGTCCCCGGTATCCCGACCGTGCCGTTGCCGGCACGATCCCTCGGAACCCCCACCTGAGCCGACGGCGCCGACGGACGCGCCCACTCGCTCCTCGGCCGATCGGCGGAGGGCTTCCAGCTCTCGGATCGCCCCCGGCCCAGCTCCCGGGCTCTCCTCGCTGTTCGAATCCGGAGCCCGTGCGGCAGTTTTTCCACAGATCGGCCGCCAGTCGCCGGTCCACACCCTGGGGACCGGAAAGTTGTCCCGAAAGCCTCCACAGGTGCACCGGATGCGACATGATCTTCCCAGTTCAGGACCCTGTGGATGTGTGCACAAAAACAATCCACAAGCTGTGGACAAAAACGGAGGCGTCAACTCCGGTCCGAGGTTTTCCACACTCCACCCACAGGGAGTGGCCAGTTGTACACAGCTTCTCCACAGCCCTGTCCACTGTTCGGCAAGTCGACGCGCCCTCTCACCGGGTCGAGTGAAAGGCGTCACACCGGGGTGCCGGGTTGGCCTGTTGAGAACCCGGGTAAATCTGGGGACGCCGCTGTGGGAAACAGGGGTCGCCCTGTGCACGGTCCGTGCAGAACTTTCGGCTGTCCACAGAAAGGTCCGCTCCGTCCACCGCTGCGCCCACAGGACCGGTGGACAAAAAACGGGGCCTGACCTGCGCATATTCGGTTATCCACCGAATCCACAAGCCCTACTACTACGACTACACAGTGAGAGAGCGAGGACAGGTTCGAAGTGGGGCCTGTGCACAACTCGGTGCTTCGGAGTCCTACCCACGCGGTGACGACTTGACCCCGAGCCGCACGAGCTGTCAGTCCGGTAGGTCAGACTGGACCCCGGCAACCAGCAACAGCAGGAGGCGGCTGAAGGTGAAGATCCGGGTAGAGCGCGATGTACTGGCGGAGGCGGTGGCTTGGGCGGCCAAGAGCCTGCCCGCCCGTCCGCCGGTGCCGGTCCTCGCGGGCCTGCTGCTGAAGGCGGAGGAGGGCTCGCTGAGCCTCTCCGGGTTCGACTACGAGGTCTCGGCGCGGGTCTCGGTCGAGACCGAGGTGGAGGAGAGCGGCACGGTCCTGGTTTCCGGCAAGCTCCTCGCCGACATCTGCCGGTCGCTGCCGAACCGACCGGTGGAGATCTCCACCGACGGCGTCCGGGTGACAGTGGTCTGCGGCTCCTCACGGTTCACGCTGCACACCCTGCCCGTGGAGGAGTACCCGGCGCTGCCGGAGATGCCCGAGGCGACCGGCACGGTCCCCGGTGAGGTCTTCGCCGCGGCCGTCTCGCAGGTGGCCATCGCCGCCGGCCGGGACGACACCCTCCCGGTGCTCACCGGCGTGCGGATCGAGATCGAGGGGGACACCGTCACCCTCGCTTCCACCGACCGCTACCGCTTCGCGGTCCGCGAGTTCCTGTGGAAGCCGGAGAACGCGGAGACCTCCTCGGTGGCGCTCGTCCCCGCCAAGACGCTGCTCGACACCGCCAAGGCGCTGAGCAGCGGGGAACACGTCTCCCTCGCCCTGTCGGGCTCCGGCTCCGGGGAGGGACTGATCGGCTTCGAGGGCGCCGGCCGCCGGACGACCACGCGGCTGCTCGAGGGCGACCTGCCCAAGTACCGCACGCTCTTCCCGACCGAGTTCAACTCGGTCGCGCTGATCGAGACGGCGCCCTTCGTCGAGGCGGTGAAGCGCGTCGCGCTGGTGGCTGAGCGGAACACTCCGGTCCGGCTCAGCTTCGAGCAGGGCGTGCTCATCCTGGAAGCGGGTTCGAGCGACGACGCACAGGCTGTGGAGCGGGTGGACGCCCAGCTCGACGGCGACGACATCTCCATCGCCTTCAACCCCGGGTTTCTCCTGGAGGGACTGAGCGCGATCGACTCCCCGGTCGCCCAGCTGTCCTTCACCACCTCCACGAAGCCCGCACTGCTCAGTGGCCGGGCGGCGCTCGACGCCGAGGCGGACGACGCGTACAAGTACCTGATCATGCCGGTCCGGCTGAGCGGCTGAGCGGCTGCGGGGTGGGGCGCCGCCCGAACGTTCCGCAACCGGTGGAACGGCATTCCGAGCGGTCGGCCCCACAGATGTGCGCGCGTGGTCCGGCGTAGGCTCGGGGCCGGGCGGCCGCCCCGCAGAGCTGTAGCGGAACACCAGTCGAACCCCGCGTCGTAACCGCGTGGAACAGGAAGAAAGGCCCACTGATGAAGCTCGGTCTCATCGGTCTCGGCAAGATGGGCGGCAACATGCGCGAGCGCATCCGTCGCGCAGGCCACACCGTCGTCGGCTACGACCGCAACCCCGGCCTGGCCGACGTCCACAGCCTGCGGGAGTTGGTGGACTCCCTGCCCGCCCCCCGGGTGGTGTGGGTGATGGTCCCGTCCGGCGAGGCGACCCAGTCGACCATCGATGAGCTGGCCGAGCTGCTCTCCCCGGGGGACGTCGTCGTGGACGGCGGCAACTCCCGCTGGACGGCCGACGAGAAGCACGCCACGGAGCTCGCGGCGCAGCACGTCGGCTTCGTCGACTGCGGTGTCTCCGGCGGCGTCTGGGGCCTGGAGAACGGCTACGCGCTCATGTACGGCGGCGAGGCCGAGCACGTGGCGCGGGTGCAGCCGGTGTTCGACGCCCTGAAGCCGCCCGGCGAGTTCGGTGCGGTGCACGCGGGCAGGGTCGGCGCGGGCCACTTCGCGAAGATGGTCCACAACGGCATCGAGTACGCCATGATGCAGGCCTTCGCCGAGGGCTGGGAGCTGCTGGAGGCCGCCGACTCGGTGACGGACGTCCGCGAGGTCTTCCGCTCCTGGCAGGAGGGCACGGTCATCCGTTCCTGGCTGCTCGACCTGGCGGTCAACGCGCTGGACGACGACGAGCACCTGGCGGATCTGCGCGGCTTCGCCCAGGACTCCGGAGAGGGCCGCTGGGCGGTCGAGGCTGCCATCGACAAGGCGGTGCCGCTCCCGGCGATCACGGCCTCGCTGTTCGCCCGCTTCGCGTCCCGGCAGGACGACTCGCCGCAGATGAAGATGATCGCGGCACTGCGCAACCAGTTCGGCGGCCACGCCGTGCAGAACACGAAGTAGGCAACCAGCGGCCGGCGACGGTCCGGTCCGGAGAGGTCCGCGCAAGCAGTCATGCACGTCACGCATCTCTCGCTGGCCGACTTCCGCTCGTACGCCCGGGCGGAGGTGCCGCTCGAAGCGGGTGTCAGCGTCTTCGTCGGGCCGAACGGCCAGGGCAAGACCAACCTCGTCGAGGCGGTCGGCTACCTGGCCACGCTGAGCAGCCACCGGGTCTCCTCGGACGCGCCGTTGGTGCGGATGGGTGCCGAACGTGCCGTGGTGCGGGCGGCGGTGGCCCAGGACGACCGGCAGCAACTGGTCGAGCTGGAGCTGAACCCGGGCCGGGCCAACCGGGCCAGGATCAACCGCTCCTCCCAGGTCCGGCCGCGCGACGTGCTGGGGATCGTCCGCACGGTGCTGTTCGCCCCGGAGGACCTGGCGCTCGTCAAGGGCGATCCCGGCGAGCGCCGCCGCTTCCTGGACGAGCTGATCACCGCCCGCTCGCCGCGGATGGCGGGGGTCAGGTCGGACTACGACCGGGTGCTCAAGCAGCGCAACACGCTGCTGAAGTCGGCGGCGATGGCCCGCCGGCACGGCGGCCGGTCGATGGACCTGTCCACGCTGGACGTCTGGGACCAGCATTTGGCGCGTGCCGGGGCCGAACTGCTCGCCCAGCGGCTGGACCTGATCACCGCGCTGCAACCGCTGGCGGACAAGGCGTACGAGCAACTGGCCTCCGGCGGGGGCGTGGTCTCGCTCGGGTACCGCAGTCCAGCGGGCGAGGGCAGCCGCGAGGAGTTGTACGCACGCCTCCTCGGCGCGCTCGCGGAGGCGCGCAAGCAGGAGATCGAGCGCGGGGTGACGCTGGTCGGTCCGCACCGCGACGACTTGCTGCTGGAGCTGGGCGGCATGCCGGCGAAGGGGTACGCCAGCCACGGCGAGTCCTGGTCGCTCGCCCTCGCGCTGCGGCTGGCATCCTACGACCTGCTGCGCGGCGAGGGCCCAGGCCAACTCGTGTCCGCCGGGGAAGGCGGTCGGCGGGCGGGCGAGCCGGTGCTGGTGCTGGACGACGTGTTCGCCGAGCTGGACGCCCGCCGGCGCGAGCGCCTCGCGGAGCTGGTGGCGCCGGGCGAGCAGGTGCTGGTGACGGCGGCCGTGCCGGAGGACGTGCCCGGGGTGCTGTCCGGGACCCGGTACCGGGTTTCGGAGGGGGAGGTGGTCCGCACGTGAACGCCCCCTTCCCCGGCGCTCCCGGTGATTCCGCCGGGTCCGGTTCGGGCGACCCCGCCCCCCGCGTCGCACCGTCCGGCCGCGAGGCGGACGACCGCGACCCGGCGGCACCGGGTCGGCCGGAGCCGGAGTCCTCCGGGGTGGACCTGGCACGAGTGGCGCTGCGGGCCGCGAAGGAGCAGGCGAGGGCCCGGGGCACGTCCGGCCGGCAGCGGCGGCAGACCGGACGGGTCGGGCTGCGCTCGGGGGCCCGCCGGGACGGGCGGGACCCGCTGCCGCTGAGTTCGGCGATCGAGCGGCTGAAGACCGAGCGGGGCTGGGAGATGCCGATGGCGGTGGGCGGTGTGATGGGCCGCTGGCCGCAGATCGTCGGACCGGCGAACGCGGAGCACTGCCGACCGGAGACGTACGACGAGGAGCAGCGGGTGCTCTCGGTGCGCTGCGACTCGACGGCGTGGGCGACGCAGCTCCGGATGCTCGCGCCGCAGTTGGTGCGACGGCTGAACGAGGATCTTGGCGAGGGCACCGTCAAGCTCCTCAAGGTGCTGCCCCCCGGCGGTCCGCCGCGCCGCTACGGGCGGCTGCGCGCCCCGGGGAGTACCGGACCGGGCGACACGTACGGCTGACCAGGCACGATGCCGGGTCCGGCGACTGCTGTGGCAGAGGTGTCCGGCCGCGTCGGCAGTGACTCCGCTCACGGTGACGGGCGGTTGACAGCCGGAAGCGCTGAGCGCCGTCGTGAGCCACTTGGAGCCCCTGGGCGCATATGGGGAGTCGGCGGACGCAGGTTCAGGGCGGCACATGCGGACTCAGGCACCGGCAAAGCCCCATTGTTGTCGGCTGTACAGGTAGACTGGAGGCATCCGCCGTAGGCGGACCCAGTCGAACGACGCAGCCGCTCCCGTGCCTGGGGAGACGGCTTGTGCTGTGCCAGAAAGGGCGCTTCGTGGCCGATTCCGGCAACCCCAACGAGAATGTCCCGTCCAACGCCGCCACCTCGGGCGATGCTCCCGTTCCGGGGGACGCCGCAGGCCCGGATGCAGCCGTGGCACCGGTGGGCGAGGAGTCGTACAACGCCAGCCAGATCACGGTGCTGGAGGGCCTGGACGCCGTACGCAAGCGGCCGGGCATGTACATCGGTTCGACCGGTGAACGCGGTCTGCACCACCTGGTGTACGAGGTGGTCGACAACTCGGTCGACGAGGCCCTGGCGGGGCACGCGGACACCATCGACGTCACGATCCTCCCCGACGGCGGCGTCCGGGTCTCCGACAACGGGCGCGGAATCCCGGTGGACATCGTCGCCTCGGAGGGTCGGCCGGCCGTCGAGGTGGTGCTCACCGTACTGCACGCGGGCGGCAAGTTCGGTGGTGGCGGCTACGCCGTCTCCGGCGGTCTGCACGGGGTCGGCGTCTCGGTCGTGAACGCGCTCTCGCAGCGGGTCGCGGTGGAGATCCGGCGCAACGGCCACCGGTGGACCCAGGAGTACAAGCTCGGGGCGCCGACCGCACCGCTGCAGAAGCACGAGGCGACGGACGACTCCGGCACCACGCTGACCTTCTGGGCCGACGGCGACATCTTCGAGACCACCGAGTACGCCTTCGAGACCCTCTCGCGGCGCTTCCAGGAGATGGCCTTCCTCAACAAGGGCCTGACCATCTCGCTGACGGACGAGCGGGCGGCCGCGAAGCAGACCGCCGGCGCGGACACCGCGACCTCCGACGACGAGGACCAGGCGCGTACGGTCACGTACCACTACGAGGGCGGCATCTCCGACTTCGTGCGGCACCTGAACTCGCGCAAGGGCGAGCCCGTCCACCCCTCCGTGATCGACCTGGAGGCGGAGGACAAGGAGCGGATGCTCTCGCTGGAGATCGCGATGCAGTGGAACACCCAGTACACCGAGGGTGTGTACAGCTTCGCGAACACCATCCACACGCATGAGGGCGGCACCCACGAGGAGGGCTTCAGGGCGGCGCTGACCGGCCTGGTCAACCGGTACGCGCGGGACAAGAAACTGCTCCGGGAGAAGGACGACAACCTGACCGGCGAGGACATCCGCGAGGGCCTGACGGCGATCATCTCGGTCAAGCTGGGCGAGCCGCAGTTCGAGGGGCAGACGAAGACCAAGCTGGGCAACACCGAGGCGAAGACCTTCGTCCAGCGGGTGGTGCACGAACACCTGACGGACTGGCTGGACCGGAACCCCAACGAGGCCACCGACATCATCCGCAAGGCCATCCAGGCGGCGACGGCCCGGGTCGCGGCCCGCAAGGCGCGTGACCTCACCCGCCGCAAGGGGTTGCTGGAGACGGCCTCGCTGCCCGGCAAGCTGTCCGACTGCCAGTCGAACGACGCCACCAAGTGCGAGATCTTCATCGTGGAGGGCGACTCCGCGGGCGGTTCGGCGAAGTCCGGCCGTGACCCGCAGTACCAGGCCATCCTGCCGATCCGGGGCAAGATCCTCAACGTCGAGAAGGCGCGGATCGACAAGGTGCTGCAGAACACCGAGGTCCAGGCGCTGATCTCGGCCTTCGGCACCGGTATCCACGAGGACTTCGCCATCGAGAAGCTCCGCTATCACAAGATCATTCTGATGGCGGACGCCGACGTCGACGGACAGCACATCAACACCCTGCTGCTGACCCTGCTGTTCCGCTTCATGCGGCCACTCGTCGAGGCCGGGCACGTGTACCTCTCGCAGCCGCCGCTCTACAAGATCAAGTGGAGCCGGGACGACCACAGTTACGCCTACTCCGACCGGGAGCGCGACCAGCTCATCGCGCTCGGGCGCGAGCAGGGCAAGCGGATCAGGGACGACTCGGTGCAACGGTTCAAGGGTCTCGGCGAGATGAACGCCGAGGAACTGCGGACGACCACCATGGACAGCGAACTCCGGGTGCTGCGCCAGGTCACCATCGACGACGCCGCCGCGGCCGACGATCTGTTCTCGATCCTGATGGGTGAGGACGTGGAATCGCGACGCGGGTTCATCCAGCGCAACGCCAAGGACGTCCGCTTCCTCGACATCTGAGTCGGCCCGTCACCTCCGCAGGCGCGGGGGAACCGGCTTCCAGAAAGGGTTTTTGAACAGCATGGCCGACGAGATCATTCCGCAGAGCCCCGACGGGCCCGCCCAGGTCGAGGGCGTCGCCCTCCGGGTCGAGCCGGTGGCGCTGGAAACCGAGATGCAGCGCTCGTACCTCGACTACGCGATGAGCGTCATCGTCTCGCGTGCCCTGCCCGACGTGCGGGACGGCCTCAAGCCCGTCCACCGCCGGGTGCTGTACGCGATGTACGACGGTGGGTACCGGCCGGAGAAGGGCTTCTACAAGTGCGCCCGCGTGGTCGGCGACGTGATGGGTACGTACCACCCGCACGGTGACTCCTCCATCTACGACGCCCTGGTGCGGCTCGCCCAGCACTGGTCGATGCGGATGCCGCTGGTCGATTCGAACGGCAACTTCGGTTCGCCGGGCAACGACCCGGCCGCCGCCATGCGGTACACCGAGTGCAAGATGGCGCCGCTGGCGATGGAGATGCTCCGGGACATCGACGAGGAGACCGTCGACTTCCAGGACAACTACGACGGCCGGAACCAGGAGCCGACGGTTCTGCCGGCGAGGCTGCCGAACCTGCTGGTCAACGGCTCGGCCGGGATCGCGGTCGGGATGGCCACCAACATCCCGCCGCACAACCTGCGGGAGGTGGCGGCCGGCGCCCAGTGGTTCCTGGAGAACCCGGAGGCCTCGAACGACGAGCTGCTGGACGCCTTGCTGGCCCGCATCAAGGGCCCGGACTTCCCCAGCGGCGCGCTGGTGGTGGGGCGCAGCGGCATCGAGGACGCCTACCGCACCGGACGCGGCTCGATCACCATGCGCGCGGTGGTGGAGGTGGAGGAGATCCAGGGCCGGCAGTGCCTGGTGATCACCGAACTGCCGTATCAGGTGAATCCGGACAACCTGGCGCTGAAGATCGCCGACCTGGTGAAGGACGGCCGGGTCGGCGGCATCGCCGACGTGCGGGACGAGACCAGCTCGCGCACCGGCCAGCGGCTGGTCGTGGTGCTGAAGCGGGACGCGGTCGCCAAGGTCGTGCTGAACAACCTGTACAAGCACACCGACCTGCAGACCAACTTCGGTGCCAACATGCTGGCCCTGGTGGACGGCGTGCCGCGCACCCTGTCGCTGGATGCCTTCATCCGCAACTGGGTGACGCACCAGGTCGACGTGATCGTCCGGCGCACCACCTACCGGCTGCGCAAGGCCGAGGAGCGGGCGCACATCCTGCGCGGACTCCTCAAGGCCCTGGACGCGATCGACGAGGTCATCGCGCTGATCCGGCGCAGCCAGACGGTGGACGAGGCGCGCGGCGGCCTGATCGGGCTGCTGGAGATCGACGAGATCCAGGCGAACGCCATCCTGGAGATGCAGCTTCGCCGGCTCGCCGCGCTGGAGCGGCAGAAGATCACCGCGGAGCACGACGAACTCCAGGCCAAGATCGACGAGTACAACGCGATCCTCGCCTCCCCCGCTCGGCAGCGTCAGATCATCGGTGCCGAACTCACCACCGTGGTGGACAAGTTCGGTGACGACCGGCGGACGAAGCTGGTGCCCTTCGAGGGCGACATGTCCATCGAGGACCTGATCGCCGAGGAGGACATCGTCGTCACGATCAGCCGCGGCGGCTATGTCAAGCGCACCAGGACGGACGACTACCGTGCCCAGAAGCGCGGCGGGAAGGGGGTGCGCGGCGCGAAGCTGCGGGAGGACGACATCGTCAACCACTTCTTCGTCTCCACCACGCACCACTGGCTGCTGTTCTTCACCAACAAGGGCCGCGTCTACCGCGCGAAGGCGTACGAACTCCCCGACGCGGGCCGGGACGCCCGGGGGCAGCACGTCGCGAACCTGCTCGCCTTCCAACCGGACGAGGAGATCGCCCAGATCCTCGCGGTGCGCGACTACCAGGCCGTGCCCTACCTGGTGCTGGCGACGAAGTCGGGCCTGGTGAAGAAGACACCGCTGAGGGACTACGACTCGCCGCGAGCCGGCGGGGTCATCGCGATCAATTTGCGTCAGATGCACGACGGTCGCGACGACGAGCTGATCGGCGCCGAACTCGTCTCCTCCGAGGACGACCTGCTGCTGGTCAGCCGGAAGGCGCAGTCGATCCGGTTCACCGCGACGGACGAGGCGCTCCGCCCGATGGGCCGGGCGACGTCCGGGGTCAAGGGCATGAGCTTCCGCGAGGACGACGAGTTGCTCTCGATGAATGTGGTCCGGACGGGTACCTTCGTCTTCACCGCGACTGACGGCGGGTACGCGAAGCGCACGAACGTGGACGAGTACCGCGTCCAGGGCCGCGGTGGCCTGGGCATCAAGGCCGCCCGGATCGTGGAGGACCGCGGTTCCCTGGTCGGCGCGTTGGTGGTTGAGGAGACTGATGAGATCCTTGCCATCACGCTCGGCGGTGGTGTGATCCGCACGCGGGTCAACGGGGTCCGGGAGACCGGTCGTGACACCATGGGCGTTCAGCTGATCAACCTCGGCAAGCGGGACGCCGTCGTCGGTATCGCACGCAACGCCGAGGCGGGCCGCGAGGCCGAGGAAGTGGATGCCGTGGAGTCCGACGGGGACGCCACGGTCGCGGCACAGGATGCGGACGCGGCAACTGCCACGGCCACGGACAACGAGGAGTAAGTCGTGAGCGGGACCACGGGCAGCGCGGAGCCGGGCAGCGCCCGTGGTCCGTCCGCCGCCGAAGCGCGACAGCAGGGCGAATCCCACCGTCGGGGAACAACGATGACCGGTGCTCAGCCCCATCAGCCGCACCATCCGCCCCAGGCCTATCCCACGCCCGGTCCGCAGGCTCCCCCGCCGGCGGGCCAGGGGAAGGGCGAGGACGCCGTCCGCCGTGCGCGTACCGGTGCGCGCACGGTGCCCCGGACGCGCAAGGCGCGGCTGCGGGTGGCGAAGGCCGATCCGTGGTCGGTGATGAAGGTCAGCTTCCTGCTCTCCATCGCCCTCGGTGTGTGCACCGTGGTCGCGGTGGCGGTGCTGTGGATGGTGATGGACGCCATGGGCGTCTTCTCCACCATCGGCCAGACGATAAGCCAGGCGACCGAGTCCGCGGACGGCGGCGGTTTCGAGCTGGAGACCTTCCTCTCGCTGCCGCGGGTGCTGGTGTTCACGTCGATCATCGCGGTGATCGACGTGGTGCTGGCGACCGCTCTGGCGACGTTGGGAGCGTTCATCTACAACATCTCGGCGGGCTTCGTGGGCGGCGTCGAGCTGACCCTGGCGGAGGACGAGTAACCGCTGCCCTCAGCGCCCGGGAACCGATTTTGGGACCAGGGTCGAAGTGCGCTAATCTTGCCGTGCAGCGCGGGGCTATAGCTCAGACGGTTAGAGCGCTTCCCTGATAAGGAAGAGGCCACAGGTTCAAGTCCTGTTAGCCCCACCGCACCGCATCGCCCGGTCTCTCCTCGGAGGGGCTGGGCGATGCGCGTTGCGGGTGCTGTTTCGGACGGGTGGGTGCGGACGGGTGGGTGCGTCCGAAAAGGTGGTCCTCCACCGGGCCTGGGCGGTGGTGCCGGGTGTGTCCGGGGCGACTGCTTTTCGGCACCGCCGAGTTGGGTATCATCGGGCGCCAGACGACCCGACGTCTTACGAGACTCACGAAAGACGAGGTAACGCCGTGAAGAAGCTCCTCCTGGTCGCCCTGGCCGCTGTCGGCGGGCTCCTCGTGTACCGACAGGTCCAGGCGGACCGTGCCGAGCAGGACCTCTGGACGGAAGCCACCGACTCCGTCCCCGCCGACCCGACCGTCTGAGGTCTGCGTCCCCCGTCGACCGCACCGCTGCGTCGGTGCCCCGGCGACGATCCCCGACCGTGCAGGAGCCCCGGCCCCGGCCGGGGCTCCTGCACGTCACGGCCGGGTCGGTGTTGCAGGACCGTGACGACGCCGCTCTTGTAGTGTGCACGCGCAAACTTGAACGGTGCCTACCGGGGCAGCCGACGCCCCGGGCGCTCTGTCGGGTCGCGCTCGGCCGACGCTTCGGGCGGGTACGGGAGAGCCGTCCGCGCCGGGGCCGCCGGCCGTCCCGGTGGCAACGGCCTCCGGGGACCGCGCCGGATGGGGCAGGATGGTCCGGTGGTGGTCGCGACCGCCACCGGAGCTGCGGGGAGACGGCGGGCGACGGGCCGCGGGTCCGAGGGTGCCGCACGGCGGAGACCACGAGGGGGCGCGCGGTGACGTGGCGAAGGAACAGGACGGAGGCCCGGTTCGCCGTCGCCGCAACGGCGCTGGGGGCGGCGGCGCTGCTGGCGACGACGACTCCGGCAACGGCGGTCCCGGCTGCGGGGGCGTCACCGCTCGAAGGACGGCCGGTGTCGGCGGGGGCCGGTACCGCGGTGCCGGCCGCCGATCTGCCGGAGTACCGCACGGCCCGGGACGCCGAGCCGATCACGGGGAAGCCGAGCAGCTCCGACGGCCCCGAGCTGGGGCCCGGGTTGTGGACGGACGCCCTCGGGCGGGGTGAGGAGAAGTTCTACAGCGTCGAACTGGACGACGTCTCCACCGTCTACCTCTCCGTGGTCGCAGCCCCCGCGCCCGGTACGAAGGTGGCCCGCTTCGACGACGTGCTGGAGATGGAGCTGACCACCACCGACGGTCAGAAGTGCGACACCGCAGGGAAGGCCTCGTTCGGTGCGGACGGGGTGGCCCACCCGGTCGGCGACTACGCGGCCCGGCGGATCGGCGGCGGGGTCGAGGAGTGCCAGGAGGCCGGCCCGTACCTCTTCTCGGTGAAGCGTGAAGGCAAGGCCACCTCTGACCCGGGCGAGTGGCCGATCGAGCTCGGCCACCTGGTCGAGCCCGGCCTCCAGGGCAGCATCCCGGCACCGCCGGGCGAGGGCAGCTGGAGCACGGACCCGCCCATCCCGCCGGCCGGCAGCGCCCGCCGGGCGCAGGGCGGTACCGGACTGAACGACGCCGCGTCGATCAGCGCAGGGGTGTGGAAGGACAGGCTGCTGCCCGGCGAGACCCGGTTCTACCGGGTGCCGGTGGACTGGGGCCAGCAGCTCTTCGCGACCGCGGAACTCCCCAACGCCCAGGACGAGGACGAGACCTCCTTCCGACTGGTGTCGGAGGGACTCGGCCTCCACCTGTTCAACCCGGCCCGCGCCGAGCTGGTGGACGGCAACTTCGCGTCCTACTCCGGCGAGCAGACGGCGGCCAAGCTGGCGCTGCGGCCGCTCGACTACGGAAACCGCTACGACGACGAGGGCCGGGGCGCGAGCATGGCCGGGTGGTACCACCTGGCCGTGACGCTCCACCCCGACCTCGCCCAGTTCTTCCCCGACGGCACCAACATCACCGTGCGGGTCAACCTCCGCGGGGAGGCGGGCGCCGGGCCGGAGTACGACGGCGATCCCGCTGCGGCGGGCTTCGAGGTGTCTGAGGAGGACCGGAGGGCGGCCGAGCTGGGCCTGAGTGCGGGCGACGCGGTGCCGGGCGGCGCCCGGCGGCTGATCGGGTGGACGGGGATCGGCGCCGGCAGTGTCCTGGTGCTCGGCCTGGCGCTGTGGACGCTGCTCGCGAGGCGGCGGGGCGTACCCGCCGGACACGCCCCGGCGGGTACGGCGCAGCACCTGCCGGGGCCGGGGTACGGACCGCGCGGCGCCGAGTGAGCCGTGGCCCGGCCACACCGTGGGAGGGAACGGCCGGGCAGGGCCGTCCGGTCAGGAGCCGGTGAGGCCCCAGAGACCGACGGCGAAGCAGGCCAGTGCCAGCAGGACCACGGCGACCGCCGCCCGGCGGGACGGCCCCGGCCGTCGCCCGTCCGCGGCCCCGCCGGGGGCACCGTTCGCGGCCCCGCTCGCGGTGGCCGGGGCCGGGTGGCCGTCGGCCGGTGCCGTGAGGCCGTGCCGCGCCGGGTCGGCGTATCCGGGGCTGCCGGGATAGCCGTACGCCCCCGGGCAGCCGTAACCGGGCGGGGTGGCGCCTCCCGGGCCTGCGGGGGGCGTGCTGCCGGAGTGGGCCGCGGGATGGCCGGGCGGGGGGTACCCGGTGTACGGGAGTCCCGCACCGCCGAGGAGTGGGGTCGGGGTCGGCGGGGTTCCCGCTTGCGCACCGCCTCCCGACCGAGCTGCGCCTTCTGCCTGCGCACCGCCTCCCGCCTGCGCCGCTGCTCCCGCCTGTGCCGGGGACGCCTCGTCCGCGTGCGGTCCTCCGGGGGCTTTCGCCCCCGCGGTTCCCGCACCGGCCGTTTCCGAGCCTGCCGCGGGTGCGGGGGGCGCCAGGTGGAAACTGCCGGTCCCGGCCGCTGCCGCCGCTGCCGGTCCGCCACCGGTGCCGTCGGCTCCGTGGGGAGTCTGCGGCTCGTCCGCAGGGTGCGGGCCGCGGGGGCCGTAGCCCGGTGGCAGCGGGCCGATGTGGTCGAAGACCTCCACCGTGTCGGCGGTGAGGGGGAGGGTGCTGTCCTCGGTGAGGAGTTCCACCGCACCGGCGAGCGCCTTGCGCACACCGGTCGCCGTCCGGAACCGGGCGTACGGATCGGGGTGCAGCAGGGTACCCAGCACCTGCCACAGCGGTTCGGGCACGCTGCCCGGCGCGCAGGGTGTCCCCTCGCGGTACGACTCCATCAGGCTCCGGGGGTCCGGCTTCCTCCCGTCGAGCAGGTAGAGCGCCACCAGGCCGACGGCGTAGAGATCCGCGGTGACGTCGGGCTCGGCGCCCAGCATCTGCTCGGGTGCGAAGTAGCCGGGCGTGCCGACCACGTAGTCGGTCTCGGTGAGGCGGGGTTCGCCCTTGCGCATCGCTATGCCGAAGTCCGACAGCCGCAGGTGCGGGCGGCCGGCACCGGTGGCCTCCAGCAGGATGTTCGCCGGCTTGATGTCCCGGTGCACCACGTCCTCGGCGTGCACCGCGCCGAGCCCGGCGAGCAACTGGTCCAGCAGAATGCAGACGAAGGCGGGAGGCAACGGGCCGTAGTCGCTGATCAGGTGGGCCAGTGAGCCGCCGTTGAGCAGGTCCATGGTGAACAGGACCTTGTCGTCGTCGGCGGCCCAGCTCGTCGGGGCCAGCACGTGGGGGTGGTCGATGCGCAGCGCCTGCTCGCGGACGAAGCGCAGTAGTGTGTGCGCGTCGCTCTGCCGGAGGACCTTGGCGGCGACGTACCGCTTGCGGCGGTGGTCCCAGGCGCGCCAGACGGCCCCTGCGCCACCGCGTCCGACCGGATCGACGAGTTCGTACCGCCCGGCGAAGACCTCACCCATGCGCGCGCGCCTGTCCTTCCCCCGGACCGCGCCCGTTGCGCGGCCGCCCGTGTCCCGCTCAGCCCTGGTGCGCCTCGTAGTGCTTCACCGCGTCCGCGGTGCGCCCCGCGCCGTACACCCGGAGGAACTCTGCCAGCTCCGGGTGGCTGTCCGCGAGGGACTGCGAGGCCTCGATGATGTCCTGGGCGTCGGAGATCGCCCGCAGCAGGGACTGGATCTCGCGCACCGCGCGCTTCACGGTCGTCTGCTGCCCGGAGGTCGCGGTCTGGTTCGTACCGCCGAGGACGCTCTGCCCCGCGGTGCGGCGGACCTCCTCCATCCGCTGGGTGGCGTCGGCGGCGCTCACGTGTCCGCCCGCGACCTCCTGGGCCAGCTCCTGGAGCGCCTGCACCCGCTGGACGACGGCGGGGTTGCCGATCTTGGCGCGCTGGCCGCTCATCAGCTGCGAGAGCATCGGCGCGGAGAGCCCGAGCACCGTGGCGAGCCGCGCCTGGTTGAGACCCAGGTCCTCGATGAGCCGACGGAAGAGTGTGCCCAGTGGTTCGCCGTACCAGGCGCTCTGGAGCTCCCGTGCCTTGGCCGTGGAGTCCTGCTGTGTTGCGTCCATCATGTCTCCCCTGAGTCTCCCCTGCTCGCTTCGCGCCAGCGAACTTGCGGAGCATCCTACGGAGGGAGCGTGCACGGGGCGATACCTGGTCGGGATCGGGATTGCGAGCAGGTAGGCTTGGATCGACGGGGCCTTAGCTCAGTTGGTAGAGCGCTGTCTTTGCATGGCAGATGTCAGGGGTTCGACTCCCCTAGGCTCCACATCAGTAGAGGTCCCTTGACCTGCGGAAACGCGAGTCAGGGGACCTCTCTGTGTTTATAACGTCAGCACCGTGGTCATGTGGAGGGCTGGCGGAGCCCGTGGCGGCAAGCAGGAGTCCGAGGTTTTCGAGGACGAGATGGCCGCCGAGCGCTTCCGTGACCTGGTCAACGGACACGGTCAGCAGTGGTCGCCGGGGTGGACCCGAGGTCGCGGCTTTGTTGCGGATCGGCGGCGTGCGGACACCATGTTCGAGCCCTTCGCGCTCGCCTACGTCGACCGCCTCACCGGAATCCAGGGCGACACACGGAGCAAGTACAAGAAGGAGATCCGGGAGAACATGGCTCCCTGGTTCGGTCCGTACTCCGTGGAGGACGGCGAGGGCAGCATCGTCCGAGCGATGGTTCAGGACTGGGTCAACGACCTCGAAGCCGGACGCCTCCCCCCCCTCTCGACCCGCGCGGCCGGAAGCCCCGGACCGCGTATGCGCCGAAGACCGTTCAGAACAAGCACGGTCTCCTCAGCGCGATCATGCAATCCGCCGTCGATGCAGAACCGTCACTGCGGGCGTCCAACCCGTGCGCGAAGACCAGGGCTTCGGCGTAGTTCGATGACGTCCGGTTGCTGACGTCTCACCGGGTTGGTCGGGGTCCGGTACGAAGCAGGCACGGACGTCCGTGATCATGGAGTTCTCTGCGCTCTGTGATCCTGGGAAGCCCGTGCCTGCCGACGCATCATCTCTGATATCGCCCGCGTTTGACCAGCTCAGCCCTCATCCTCCGGCTCTGGGCCGGGACGTGCCCGGCCTGCTGGAGCGGCTGGCGGCGGTCCCGGATCCACGCGATCCGCGAGGAGTACGCCATCCATTGGTGGCGGTGCTCGCGCTGACCGCCTGCGCGGTCCTGGCCGGGGCGAAGTCACTGCTCGCGGTGAGTGAATGGGTAGCAGACGCCCCACCGGCCGTGCTCGAACGCCTC